>JALYZF010000207.1 GCA_030948995.1 Acidobacteriota bacterium | reverse complement strand
GGTAAATCGGCAGATTTTAAAGAGATAATCGACGCCGAACGTGTGCGCGAACTATTGGGAACGATTCGTTTCCGCAAACAGGACATCGCGCGCAAATCGGAAATCGGTCTTGTCAACGGCTTGGCTTGGACGGAAGTCGGCGGCGAAGTTCTTCAAGTCGAAGCGACGCTCGTCAAAGGTCGCGGCGCTGTGAAATTAACCGGAAAACTTGGCGAAGTAATGCAGGAATCGGCGCACGCGGCGCTGACTTGCATCAGAACGCGCGCCGAATCTCTCGGCATCGACCCGAAAGATTTTCACCGTAAAGACCTTCATATTCACGTTCCCGAAGGCGCGATTCCGAAAGACGGACCTTCAGCCGGTATAACTTTGGCGACGGCAATGGTTTCGGCTTTGACAGCTAAACGCGCGCGCCACGACGTAGCAATGACCGGCGAAATCACACTGCGCGGAAAAGTTCTGCCAATCGGCGGCGTCAAGGAAAAACTTCTCGCCGCGCATCGCTTCGGTTTGAAAACGCTTATTCTATCAAAGGAAAACGAGAAGGATTTAGCTGACGTGCCGGAGGAAGTGCGTAATGATTTAACGATTCACACGGTCGAAACGATTGACGAAGTTTTGCAGATTGCTCTCGAAAGTGAAAAAACCGAAGAAGTAATTACAGCCGACGCCGCTCCGCAAATCTGGTCAACCGACGCGCCCGCAAACGATATTTCGGCAACTGTTGAATAAACAAATTAAACGCTTCAAAAATGAAGAAGTCTCGAATAAACGATTATCGTTTATTCGAGACTTCTTTGGTGTTAAATTTTAGCTTTGTTTTCTCCTTTGCTTTGCGCCTCCGAATTGATAAAATAATCGTTTCGCAAAAGGACGAAAATTTTATCTATAATAGATGAGCATTAAACAAATCACGGTTCGCGGCGCGCGGCAGCATAATTTGAAAAATATAAATGTCGAGATTCCGCGCGATAAATTTACGGTTATTACCGGCTTGTCCGGTTCTGGAAAATCTTCTCTCGCTTTTGATACGATTTATGCCGAAGGTCAGCGGCGTTATGTCGAATCGCTGTCGGCGTATGCGCGGCAATTTCTTGACCAATTGGAAAAGCCGGACGTTGATTCGGTCGAAGGACTTTCGCCCGCGATTTCGATTGAACAGAAAACCGTTTCGCGCTCGCCCCGTTCAACCGTCGGGACGGTTACGGAAATTTACGATTATTTGCGGCTGCTTTTTTCATCCGTCGGTCAGCCGCATTGCCACTTGTGCGGCGCGCAGATTACCAAGCAATCGCAAGAGCAAATCGTTTCAAATATTTTAACTTTGCCCGAAGGCGAGCGCGTGATGATTCTTGCTCCCGTTGTGCGCGGGCGCAAAGGCGAATTTAAAAAGGAACTCGAACGCTTTGCCAAAGATTTTACGCGCGCGCGCGTTGACGGCGAGATGCGGCAACTTGATGAGGAAATAAAATTAGATAAGCGAAAAAATCACACGATTGAAGTCGTCGTCGACCGACTTTTAATCAAAGAAGGAATCAAGGAACGCCTTAGCGAATCGGTTCGCACAGCTTTGAAATTAACCGACGGCGCAGTTCTTGTTTCGATTGTTGACGGCGAGGAAAAACTTTATTCCGAGCGGATGGCGTGCGTCAATTGCGGCATCAATATCGCGCCTTTAGAGCCGCGTTCGTTCTCTTTTAATTCGGCTTACGGCGCGTGCCGAACTTGTCAGGGCTTGGGAACTGTAATGCAAGTTGACGCGGGAAAAATCTTGCCCGACCAGAGTGTTGTTGTAAATAAAATAAAATTTCTTGACGATACGGACAAGGCGGGCGGAAAATTTTTGCTTTCGGCTTTGACGGCTATAATCGAGAAATTCACGAACGAACATAAATTAACTCCGCCGGAAGATTTTAACGTAGAGACGAAGAGACGCGCGGGAAAAACGAAGGACAAGGCACAAACGACAAAGGATTTCTCCGAAACGCCTTTCACCGATTTGCCGCCGGAAATCCGCGACGCTTTTTGGAACGGCACGAAACGGCGTTTGACGTTTCGGCAGGGAACTTATAAATACGAATCCGATTGGAAAGGCGCGCTTCGGTCGATGAACGACCGGATGGAAAATCCGCCGACCGAGAAAGTGCGGCTCGCTTTGGAAGAGTTGGTTTCGCCCGCGCCGTGTCCAACCTGTCAGGGAAAACGACTGCAGCCGGAAAGTCTGGCGGTTAAGGTCGGCAATCTGGGAATTGACGATTATGTCGGTTTTCCGATTGAAGAATCGCTGAAAAAATTTGAAGAAATACGTTTAAGCGACCGCGAAGAAAAAATCGCGGGTCGTGTGTTGAGAGAGATAAACGACCGTCTGCGGTTTTTGAACCAAGTCGGGTTGGGTTATTTAACGCTCGACCGCGCTTCTCAAACTTTATCGGGTGGCGAAGGTCAACGCATTCGTCTGGCGACGCAAATCGGTTCGCAACTGCGCGGCGTGCTTTATGTTTTGGACGAGCCTTCTATCGGCTTGCATCCGCGCGACAATCAAAAACTTATTCAGACTTTGCACGAGCTTCGTGATTTGGGCAACACGGTTCTAGTCGTCGAACACGATGAGGAAACAATCGAACGCGCCGATTACGTCGTCGATTTAGGACCGCTCGCCGGAACGCACGGAGGCGAAGTCGTCGGCACGGGAACGCCGAAAGATATTGAAAAAAACGTAAATTCTTTAACCGGACAGTATCTTTCCGGCAAGCTGAAAATCGACATACCTGACGTGCGCCGTTTGCCGAACGGCAAAAGAATTACGGTCAAAGGAGCGCGCGCTCATAACCTAAAGAATATCAACGTCGAATTTCCGCTCGGACTTTTCACGGTCGTTACAGGCGTTTCCGGTTCGGGTAAATCCACGCTCGTTGACGATATTCTTTATCCGGCATTGGCGCGATTCGTCAATAAATCTTCGATGGAAACGCTCGAACACGATGCAATTGACGGTTTGGAATTCGTTGACAAAATCATAGAAATCGACCAGAGTCCGATTGGCAGAACGCCGCGTTCGAATCCGGCAACTTACACCGGACTTTTCACGCCGATACGCGAACTTTACGCAATGCTGCCTGAATCGCGCGAGCGCGGTTACAAAGCCGGACGATTTTCATTTAACGTCAAAGGCGGGCGCTGCGAAGCCTGCGAGGGCGACGGAATGAAGCGGATTGAGATGAATTTTCTGCCCGACGTTTACGTTCTCTGCGACGTTTGCCGAGGTGCAAGATATAACCGCGAAACTTTGTCCGTAAAATATAAAGGTTTGTCGATTGCCGCTTTGCTTGATACGACAATCGAAGACGCTTTGCCGATTTTGGAAAACATTCCGCAAATCAAACAGAAACTTTCAACTCTTCTCGATGTTGGTCTTGGTTACATCAAAATCGGGCAATCTTCGACTACTTTAAGCGGCGGCGAAGCGCAGCGTATCAAGCTAGCCAAGGAATTATCGAAACGCGCGACGGGAAAAACGATTTACATTTTGGATGAGCCGACGACCGGCTTGCATTTCGCCGACGTGCATAAATTGTTGGAAGTTTTGCAAAGATTGGTTGATACGGGAAACACCGTAATAGTCATCGAACACAATTTGGACGTGATAAAGAGCGCCGATTACATAATAGATTTAGGACCCGAAGGCGGAGAAGGCGGCGGGCGCGTCGTGGCGAAAGGGACGCCCGAAGAAGTCGCGCGAGTTAGAAAATCTTATACGGGACAAGCCTTGAAATCTTTGTTGAAC
>JALYZF010000002.1 GCA_030948995.1 Acidobacteriota bacterium | reverse complement strand
GCCGAAAAGTTTTCCGGCGGTTTGTTTATTTTCCTGACTTTCGCGGCGAATTTTGGAAGCGAAAAATTTCACCGAAAATTAGCAGGCGAAATTAAATTGAAGAATTAAGCCACAGATTTGCACCGATAAACACAAGATAAATTCAGTGATTAAATCCGAATTAATCTGTAATTATCTGTGGCTTAATTCTTTAACAAAAATTTGTTCCGCTGCTCATCATCGTTTTTTTCGTCCGATTAAATTATTAAAAAACGCCGCTTTCGGTTTTACTTTTTCATCATCACGTCCATTTTATCCGCCATTGTTTTTATCATTTCGAGGTGAATCTTTAACGTCGGCAGAGTTTTCGTCGCAAACGCTTTAACATCGGCATCGGCGGCGGTTTTGGAAACATTTTCAAACGCCGCGACATCTTTTTCGTGCGCTTCGACCATCGCTTTGACGTATTCTCTATCGAAATCCGCGCCGGAGAGTTTCGACAATTTTTCCATTAATTGTTTATGCGCGGGCATTACATCCGTCGGCAGCATAACTTTCTTCTGCGCCGCCAACGCTTTTAATTCTTCGCCCGCCTTTGAGTGGTCGTCAATCATCTTTTGCGCGAACGCTTTAACTTCCGCATTGTTTGATTTGCTTGCCGCCATTTTTCCAAGCACGACTTCCGCCGTTCCGCCCGGAGCCGCGTCGTTCATAAAGGCGAGGTCGCCCCCGGTAACAACCGAATCGCCTTTATCGCTCGGCGGTTTCGCCGGTGGTTCGGCTTTTATAATCGGCGCGCTGTTCGCCGTATCCCTGCCCGGCTCGTTTGAGCAGGAAGCCGCGCCGACTGCCGTGAAAACGGCGGCTGACATCAATAAAATACCGATTTTTATTCGTTCCTTGGTCATTGGTTTCTCCTTCTTGTTCGTGACGAATTATTCGGACGAACTTTTTTATTTGCCGCCGCGCAAAGCCAAGCGGCTTTGCCGCGCAAACATTTGAATCAAATGAGCAAAATCATAAACCTGTAAAATAGATTTATCTGTGCGCTTTTGCACTTAGCGGAAAAGTATCTAAACTAGAATTACCAGCAAGCATGATTTTTATTCCCGATAATGCCGAATAAAATAAAATTCTGTATGTTAGCGGGCTAACACGATTCGATTCATTTTTGATGTTAAATTTTTTGGCGAAACTATTTTTATGCCGCGAGAACGACCAAAACATTATTTATGCCGATTGCCATAAATTCGCGCGAGCCGCGCGCCAACCGTCTGCTTGAAAAGCTGCTCGAAGAAGATTACGCGCGTTTGCTGCCGTCGCTGGAATTCGTTGATTTATCTTTGGGGAAAATTCTTTACTATTCGGGCGACGAACCGGCGTATCTCTATTTTCCGACGACGGCGATTGTGTCCTTGCTTTACACGACCGAAGGCGGCTCGACCGCCGAGATGGGAATGGCGGGAAGGTGCGGCGCAATCGGCATCGCGGTTTTTATGGGCGGGCGCACGACGCCGAATCAAGCCGTCGTGCAGATTGCAGGCGGCGCGTTTCGCGTCAAGGCGAAAGTTATTAAGGACGAGTTCACTCGCGGCGGCGAGTTGCAGCGCGTTTTGCTGCGCTATACGCAGTCGCTGATTACGCATATTTCGCAAACCGCCGTTTGCAATCGCCTGCATACGTTCGAGCAGAGGCTTTGCCGCTGGCTGCTGTTCAGCCACGACTGCCTGCAAACCGACGAGATGATTTTGACGCAGGAGATTATCTCGCACCTGCTCGGCGTGCGGCGCGAAGGCGTCACGGTCGCCGCCGGACGACTTCAGGACGCCGGAGTTATCAGCTACGTGCGCGGTCATATCAAAATCCTCGACCGGCAGAAATTAGAAGCCTGCGCCTGCGAATGCTACGCGGTCGTCAGAGACGAATACGAACGCCTGCTGACTTTATAAATTCTTTTTTCGACTTATGTGCTTTACTACACATACGAAGCGATTTTTCCGTGTTACTCTTACTTAACCGTTCAGTTTATTGACAATTCATTTAAGACATTGGGACCCAAGTAAATATTCAGGCTTCCTCCTTGTGCCGTTCATATTTGAATGCAACAGGAGATAAGCAAAATGCTCGATGCCCGATTAAGCCGTTATTCTACCGAACCCAAACAATTAAACAATCACGCCGAAAATCGCCTGCTCGCCGCTTTGACCAGAAAAGATTTTCGGCTGCTTTTGCCGGATTTAGAGACGGTCGCGCTGCCGCTCAATGAAATTCTCTGTCGCTGCGGCGACGTTATTCGATACGTTTATTTTCCGGTTGACAGCGTTATTTCCCTGCTTTCCGAGGTCGAAGAAGACCGCTCGACGCTGGAAATCGGCGTCGTCGGAAACGAAGGAATGGCGGGCATCGCCGTTTTTCTCGGCGTTAAGAAATCGCGCAACCGAATGATTGTGCAGGGCGCGGGAACGGCGTTGCGAATGAAAGCGGCGGCTCTGCGCGGACACTCGAACGGCGGCGGGCGTTTGCAATCGCTTCTTCAGCTTTATACTCACGCGCTGCTCACGCAAGTTTCGCAGTCGGCAGCCTGCAATCGTTTTCATCTGGTCGAAGCGCGCCTCGCCCGCTGGCTGCTGGCGATGCGCGACCGCATTGGCTCAAATGAGTTTCAACTGACGCAGGAATTTTTATCTAATATGCTCGGTGTGCGCCGCGAGATGGTCAACAAAGCTGCCGGAACGCTCCAGAAACAAGGACTGATTAGCTACACGCGAGGCATTTTGACGATTCTGGATAATGCCGGATTGGAGACGGCTACGTGTGCCTGCTACCGGAGCATTAAGGAAGAATACGATAATTTCCTCGACTGAAAAAGCGAAATATTTTCTGTTTTTCTTAACCGAATTTTCTTACTTCAAATTCGCGCCGCGCTCGGAAATTTCAGTAAAAGACGGGCGATAAATTTTCTTAATTGATTGAAATTATCCGGGTGCGCGAGATAGATGTTACGTCCGGCGGCAACTTCACAGCCTTCTTTTAATTCGCCGACGCAGAAAATAATAACCGGCAAATCGTCGCCGAATCCGGCTTGCCCGCGAATGCGAGAGGCGGCGGCGATTACGTCGGCGATTTCCCCTGCGAGGCTGACGAGCATCAAATCCGGCGCATCGAAACGCGCCTTGTCCGTCGCTTCCCGCTCATCGTTCGCCGCGCAAACGCGGTAGCCGTCGTGTTCGAGCAGAGCCTTAATGCCGTCGAGCGTTTCCTCAACGTCGTCCACCGCCAAAATCGTCTGACCGTTCTTTTTAGACATCAAATTTACAACTCCCGCATTTTTTAGATTGCAGCGTGAATTATAAATTTGTAGCAGACGGGAATTTTCCGGTCTGTGCGCGAATCAACATACGGCGGTAAAAGCCGTTTACGCGCCGCTCAAGCCGCTTTTAATTTAAGTTCGACGGTTGCGGTTGACTCCGAAATCAAAAACGTCCGGGCGGCTGTAATGACCGGAAACGTCGAGCGTCATTTTTTCCCGATCAATCTGCGTCAAATCAAGTTCGGCGACGATGATTGTTTCTTCGTCGAAAACCGGCTCGACAACAAAGTTGCCGTCGGGCGCGATGACGCAGCTTCCGCCGCGTAAGATGTTTTCGGGCAGTTTCGACAAATCCGTTTCAGTCAAAAGCGGCGCGGGCAATTCCGCCGCTTTCATTATCAATCCCGCCGCGAGAACAAAACATCTGCCTTCAAAAGCGTAATGACGGCTGGCAATTTGATGCGCGTCGTGAACGGTCGGGAAAACCGCGACGTGAATGTGTTCGCCCGAATCGTGCATTGCCTGACGCGCGAGCGGCATCCAGTGTTCCCAGCAAACCAGCGAGCCGACGCGCCCGACATCGGTTTTGACAGCTTGGAGTCCCGTCGCGTCGCCCGGTCCCCAAACGATTCTTTCGGTGTAAGTCGGCACGAGTTTGCGGTGATGATTGAGAAGTTTTCCGTCCGCGCCGAAAGTCAGCAATGAATTGTAGAGCGTGCCGTTGCCCGCGCCCTGCTCGACGCGCTCGTTGATTCCGATAACCAAAATGATTTTATATTTCGCGGCAATCTCGCCGAGCGTTTTCGTCTCTGCACCCGGCACAACGACGCTGCGGCGGCGCAATTCGGCAAAGACTTCTTTGGTCGGCTCGTGATTCCAAAGCGCGGCGTTCGGGCAGAAATCGAGCCACGCCGGATAACCCGCCAACCACGTTTCGCCGAACGCGACGAGTTTTGCGCCTTTCTTTGCCGCCTGTTCAACGAGCGCGGCGGCTTTGGCGAGACTCGCTGCGAGATTCATAAAAACCGGACGCGCCTGCACGATTCCGACGGTCGTTTTATCCGACAATTTTTTCTCCTTCAGAAAATTTGAAATGGCACGTTTTTAATTTTCTTTTAATTTTCTGTTAATCCGAGTTTTCGTTCAATCTCGTTTCCTTCGCGCCGCGCTTTCGCCCATTTTAACGGCAGCATTTTCACTTCCCCGCTTCGCTTCGCCGTCGTCAACAAGTCGAGTGCTTGAAGAATAATTTTTCTCTGCAATTCTTTATGAAAAGGCACGCCGAAATGATGTCCCATCATAAACGGCAGAAAAACCGCGCGCGGCGGTTTGATGTGACGGCTTACGTCCAATGCGACGGAGATTGAAACGGTCGGAATTCCTCTTTTTTCAACGGCGCGCTGCACGAGCGCGATGCTCTGATGGCAAATCGGTCAGGCGGGCGCGAGCAGCGCGGCATCGGGTTTTTCAGCTTCGACCGCATCGGCAATATCTTCAGCCAATGTTTGTTCCAATCGCTCGGCATCCATATTGTAGCCGATAAAGGAAAAGAAATTTTCCGTCAATCCGCCGATGATTTTCTCCGCCGCTAATTCCTGCAATCGCTCAATCGGAAAGATGACGTTTAAATCTTTTTTCGCGCCGGCGGTCGGATATTTTAATTGGTGAATTTCCAAATTTTCAACTTTTGAATTGGAAGGAACACGGCGAAACGTATAATCGCCAACCGGATGAACCGTGTCGAACGGCATCGAGTCTTTCGGCTGAACGCCCGCCGTTGAAACGAATGTCAGGCGCGATTCGTTCAACGGCTTCCGCATAAAAGCGAGCAGCACAAAATCCGTTTTCGTAATCATCGCGCCCGGATAGCGTTCGTTGACCGTCGCCCACAAACCGGGACGCAGTTGCAATGAATCGTTTTCGTTAGAGTTCGCCATCGTGAATCCATTCTCCCGAACGCCGGACGAAATAAAAATGCAAATGAAAGAAAAGATGCGCCAGCGTTGTCACGTCTTTTTCGGCTAAAGTTTCGAGGATAAAACTTCGGTCGGTTTCGGGAACGTCGAGTAATAGTTTCAAGGCTTCAATCCAGGCTTTGTCAATTTCCTTCGCGCCCGCCAGTTCATTGCCGTCGCCGAAATGCAGGCGCACGTATCGAATCAACTTCTCCGTATCGCCGCTCGCCGCCGCTTCGTTCAAATAATTTAATGACACAGATGAAAATTCCTTTTTAAGACGAACTTATTCCCGTCAAATAATTGCTTAAGGCTTCGACGCTGACGGTCAACGGTTCGTTACGATTGTATTTAACCAAACCGCGACCGCGCAGTTTACCCATCGTAACGGTGACGTGCGGGCGGCTCATCGCCGCCATTTGCGCCAGTTCGTCGTGGCTGACGTGCAAAACGATTTGATTTTTTTCGGTTGCGCCCGGCACACCGCGCGTCGCGGCGAGATGCAGCAGAACACGCCCCAATCGTTCTTCCGCGCCGCGATACGCCAGAAATTCAAGGCGGCTTTGGCAGTCGGTCAGACGGCAGCAAAAAGTAAAAGTGAAAGCCTGAAGCGCGTCGCGGTTCTCTTGCAGGTAATTCATAAAATCGTTGAGCTTGATTTCTAAGACCTCGCTGGGGGCGACGGCGCGGGCGTAAGTTCCCCGAAAAAAATGTTTTTTCGGAGCGCAAAAACAAAGCTCGCCGAACGGCTCGCCCGCTTCGATGACGCCGAAGACGACTTCGCGCCCGTCGCGGTCGCTGGAGACGATTGCGACCTGCCCGCTTTGCAAAAAGAAAATACTGTTCGAGCGGTCGTCGGGTTTCCAAACGTCGCCGTTTTTTCGGTAACGGCGTAATTTTCCAATCGAAGCGTCGCGCGGCATGCTGCCGACGGTCAATCCGGTCAGAGCTTCGCAATCTCGATGGTCTGGAAGCGGCGGTATATTTTTTGGCGGCATATTCGGTTCATAAAACGGCTCTAAAAAATTTGAAAACAATAGTCGTTCGGCGCAGTCAACCGAAAACTTTTTTACTTTCCTCCGTTCAGGAATTTTTATTCTAACATCACATTAGATTTTCGCGGTTGTTAGTTCGCTGACAAGCCTTGTTTCAGAATAAATCAGCTTTTAACGGACGCCCGCGCCGGCGGCTGATTTTGAAGTTCCCGTTTGTCGGAGAGTTTGAGCTTCAGCGTTTCCGAAAACCGGTGAACGACTTCCGCTGCCTGTTCGAGATTGACGAGGCGATTTTCAAACTACCGCGCCGCCCCAGCTTGAACCCGCGCCGGCGGTGCAGCCGAAACAATGATTCGCCGTAGCGATGCGGCGACGCGCCAGTTTCTCCAAGTCGAAATCGAAAATCGTCTGCGGCAAATCGGAGGCGACATTCATTTCCAGCATCTGGTTGAAATCGCAGTCGTATAATTTTCCCGTCCAATCAACGCTGATTAAATTGCGGCACATCAAGCCGTCAATCGTTGCCGGATTAAAAGCATTGACCAGCTTTTTCATATAAGAAATTTTGTTGTTTGAGCGGCGCAGCCAATCGAGAAAACGCGCAATCGGCATATTGGTAATCGTGAACAGATTGTTGAAAGAGAGATTGAAACGGCTTTTTAGTTCGCGTCGAAAATCGGCTTCGATTGCTGTTTGCGCGGGCGGCAGAAATGCGCCCGTCGGGTTATAGACGAGATTCAAAACCAAGTTTGTATTCTCGCCCGCATAACCGACCGCGTTTAAACGCCTGACGGTTTCAACGCTCTTTTCAAAAACGCCCGCGCCGCGCTGTGCGTCAGTCTGAGTCGGCAGAAAATACGGCAAACTGGACACGACTTCAACCACATTCGCCGCGAAAAATTCCGGCAAATCCGTCTGATTAGGCTCGAACATCACGGTCAGGTTATGCCGGACGATAATGCGCGCGCCGGTTTTTCCGGCTTCGACGACAAAATAACGAAAATCGGGAATCAATTCGGGCGCGCCGCCCGTAATATCGAGCGTCGGAATTTTGAAATCGCGCAAAACCCGCAAACATTCGTCAATCGTTTGGCGCGTCATAATCTCCGTCCGGCGAGGTGAAGCGTCAACGTGGCAATGTTTGCAGGCTTGATTGCAGAGTTTTCCGACGTTGACCTGCAAAGCGTCAATCGCGTTTGAAAGCAGTTCCGCGCCGCCG
>JALYZF010000316.1 GCA_030948995.1 Acidobacteriota bacterium | reverse complement strand
GGTTACAGCGAGGCTCTGCTTTTATACGTTCTCGCGCTCGGTTCGCCGACATTTCCGGTGCCGAATAAAAGTTATGAAGCGTGGACGAAAAGCTATCGGTGGAAAAAAATCTACGACATCGAATTTCTCTACGCCGGACCGCTTTTTATTCATCAACTTTCGCACGTCTGGATAGATTTTCGCGGCATTCAGGACGAATATATGCGGGAGAAAGGCATTGACTATTTTGAAAACAGCCGCCGCGCCACCTACATTCAGCAACAATACGCGATTCGCAATCCGAGAAATTTCAAAGGCTACAACGAAAATTGCTGGGGAATTACGGGGGGCGACGGACCCGGACCCGCCGTGCGAACAATAGACGGCAAAAAGCGCAAATTTTACGATTTCAAAGCGAGAAAAGTCCCGTTTGGACCTGACGACGGCACGATTTCACCGTGGGCGGCGGTCGCCTCTATGCCCTTCGCGCCGGAGATTGTTTTATCGGCAATCGAATATATCAACCGGGAATATCCCGAAATGACGAATAAATACGGGTTAAAGTGCAGTTTCAATCCGACATTTACCGGCGGCAATCAAGGCGCAAACGGCTGGGTTTCGCAAGGCTATTTCGGATTAGACCAAGGTCCGATTGTGCTGATGATTGAAAATTACCGAACCGGATTTTTTTGGAAGCTGATGCGAAATTGTCCATACATCGCCGCCGGTTTGCAAAGGGCGGGATTTACGGGCGGCTGGCTGAAAAAATAGTATTATGTTTTAGATGAAAAAGTTATCGGAATTAAAATTTAAAAAATCTCATAACTCATTTACAGATACTAAAAACGAAGAGCCGATTCGCGCCGAATTATTCAGCGTTGAACGACTTGAAAAATTCGCTCAAGTTCTCGCCGAAGAACAAAAAACGGTTTCTCAGCCGAAAATTTTCCGAAAACTGCTGCCGCGTCTGGATGAAAACGGGAAAGTTCTCGTCGCCGCCTATCGTTCGCTCGCCGAAGCGATTCGGAAGGAACGCGCCATCTCGCCCGCCGCCGAATGGGTGGTTGATAATTTTCATATTATCGAAGAACAACTGCGCGAAATCCGCGAAGATTTACCGAAAGGTTTTTATCGTGAACTGCCGAAACTCGCCGCCGGAGATTTTGCCGGTTATCCGCGGATTTACGCCGTCGCGGTAATGGTCATCGCGCACACGGACAGCCGTCTCGAAGTTGAAACTTTAGAGAGATTTTTCCGCGCTTATCAAACGATTACGCCGCTCAAAATCGGCGAATTATGGGCTGCGGCGATCAGTTTGCGTCTGGCTTTAGTGGAAAATCTTCGCCGTCTGTCGTCGCGCATCGTCGTCGCCCGCGAGGAACGCGAAGAAGCCGATAATTTTGCCGATGAAATTCTCGCGCTCGCCGCCGAAAAACCCGACGAATTATTACCTTTACTTAATAAACGTCTCGGCAAACAAAAAATTTTCGGACACGCCTTTGTCGCCCAAATTATTCGCCGTCTGCGCGACCAAGACCCGTCAATCAATCCGGTTTTCGATTGGCTGGAAAAACGCCTGCAAAACCACGGCGAAAATATCGAGCAAATAGTTCAATCGGAACATCAGCGTCAAGCCGCGACCCAGGTTAGCGTCGGAAATTTGATTACGAGTATGCGTCTGCTTTCGTCGCTCGATTGGCAGAATTTTTTTGAAAGCGTCAGCCTGATTGACCCGATTCTGCGAAAAGACCCGCCGAAAATTTACGGGAAAATGGATTTTAAAACCCGCGACCGTTACCGCGATGTCGTCGAAAAAATTGCCCGACGCACGAAAATAAACGAGTTGGAAATTGCCGAATATGCGGTTAAACTCGCCGGAAAAGCCGACCGCAAAAACGAAAGAGATTCCCACGTCGGATATTATTTGATTGACGAAGGACTCCGGGAACTCGAACGACATTTTAATTATCGCCCGCGTTTTTTTGAGCGTTTTAATCGTTTCGCTTTGAAAAACCCGACTTTTTTCTATCTCGGCGCGATTTTGCTTCTGACTTTGCCGATTGTCGGCGCGCTCGTTTTTATCGCCGATTTTTTTTACGGCGACACGCTTTCGGTTCTCGTCTTTGTGCTTTTGTCGCTGATTCCCGCGAGCGATTTGGCGGTCAGTCTGGTTAATCTCGATGTAACGCATACCTTTCCGCCGCGCCTTTTGCCGCGAATGGATTTTTCCGTCAAAAATCTGCCGAACGCGCAGACTTTTATTGTCGTTCCGACGCTTCTGACGAGCCTTAAAATTGTCGAAGAATCGCTGGAAAAGCTGGAAGTTCACTATCTGGCAAATCAAGGCGCGGATTTTTATTTCGCTTTGCTCGGTGATTTTGCCGATGCGCCGCGCGAAGAAATGCCCGACGACGACGAAATTTTGGGCGCGGCACTTGGCGGAATCAAAGACTTAAACGAACGGTATTGCAAAAACGGAAATGCGCCGTTTTATCTTTTTCACCGGCGGCGTTTGCGGAACGAGCGCGAGAATTGCTGGATGGGATGGGAACGCAAGCGCGGCAAACTTCAGGAATTTAACCGCCTGCTGCGCGGCGCAAAAGATACGAGTTTTACGACGGGCGCGGCGAATGAAAAATTTTTCCTGAAAACCAAATACGTCATCACGCTCGACGCGGATACGCAACTGCCGCGCGATGTCGCCCGCCAGCTCGTCGGTGTAATCGAACATCCGCTCAATCGTCCGCAGTTTGATAAAAAATTGCGGCGCGTCACCAAAGGTTACGGCGTTTTACAGCCGCGCGTCGGCGTTACTCTGACGAGTTCGGCGCGGTCGCGGTTCGCGCAGATTTTTTCCAACGACGCGGGTATTGACCCATACACGACTGCCGCGTCCGACGTTTATCAAGACCTTTTCGGCGAAGGCAGTTTTACCGGCAAAGGATTGTATGACGTGGACGCTTTTGAAAAATCTCTGGCGGGGCGCGTTCCCGAGAATTCGATTTTAAGTCACGACCTTTACGAAGGACTTTACGCCCGCTGCGGTCTGGTTTCCGACATCGAAATCTTCGACGATTTTCCGGCATTTTACGACAGTTTTGCGCGGCGCACGCATCGCTGGGTGCGCGGCGACTGGCAAATTGCGCGTTGGATTTTGCCATTCGTGCGAGATGCGAACGGAAAAATGACGCGCAATCGTCTGCCGCTAATTTCGCGCTGGAAAATTCTCGATAATTTGCGGCGCAGCCTGGTCGCGCCGACGATATTTTTGTGGCTGCTCGCCGTTTGGACTTTTGTTCCCGGTGTGCCGATTTTGTGGATGATTTTCATTTTTCTCGTGCTTGGATTTCCGATCTATTCGCATTTGCAGACAAACCTGCTTTCGCATCAGAAAGGTCTTTCGTGGGCGAGCCATTTGCGCGGCGTGTGGACGGATTTTCTGACCAATACATCGCAAGTCGCGCTGTCAATCGTCTGCATCGCGCATCAGGCTTTTTTGAAAGTTGACGCGATAGTTCGGACGATTTACCGCAAATTCATTTCGCATAAAAACTTGCTCGAATGGACAACCGCCGCGCAAGCCGAAAAGGGAAGTTCGCACGACCAAACCGCGTTTCTGCGGCAAATGTGGTCGGCGATTTTTTTAACCGTCGTCAGCTTCGCGCTCGTTTTGCGGTTTCGCCCGTCGGCTCTCGACGATGCCGCGCCGTTTCTCGTTCTGTGGCTTTTCTCGCCGTTTATTACTTATCGAATCAGCCGCCTGATATTTAAAGAGCGCGAAACTTTATCGCCGGATGACGCAAATCAAGCGCGTTTGATTGCCCGGCGAACGTGGCGATTTTTTGAAACTTTTGTCGGCGACGAAGACAACTGGCTGCCGCCGGATAATTTTCAGGAAAATCCCGAACCCGTCATCGCGCACCGCACTTCGCCGACGAACGTCGGACTGCTTTTGCTGGCGACCGTTTCGGCGCGGGATTTCGGTTACGTCGGCGTGATTGAATTAGCCGAAAGACTCGTATTGACGTTAAAAACGCTTGAAAAACTGGAACGCTTTCGCGGGCATTTTTTGAATTGGTATGACACGAAAACGCTCGCCGCGCTCGCTCCGCGCTATGTTTCGACGGTTGACAGCGGCAACCTTGCCGGACATTTGATTGCCGTCAAGCAGTCAATCATCGAAATCGAAAATCGTCCGCTTTTTGATTCGCGCGTCTTGCAGGGATTTTACGATACCGCCCGATTGTTGCTCGCCGAAGCCAAAATTTTGAGCGCAAACAAACGGCGCACCGACGCTTTTACAATCGAAAAATTACGCGGAGAAGTCCAAGCCTGCGCCGAACTGCTGCAAAAAAACCAAACGATTCAAACGCCCGCCGAATGGCTGAAACTGCTCGCATCTTTGCAGAAACGCGCCGAAATTATCAACGACACGACCGGCGCGTTGGCGCAGGAACACGGCGACGAGCATTTCGACGAACTGCGGTTTTGGGCAAGCAGTTTGATTCATCAAACGCAAAATTTCCGGCGTGATTTAGAAATATTTCTGCCTTGGGCAGCTTTTGATTTTTCGCAGTTTAGTTCCCAACCGGAATGGTCGGAAGTCGGAAAATTATTCGATACCTTTCCGTCGCTCACCCGACTTCCCGAAATATATGAAGCCGTATTGACGCAGATTGCGGCAATCAGCGAAAACACTCAGACCGACAAAGACGCGCTGCAAAATCTTATCGCAGCCGTCAAAAACGCCGCCGACCGAACGGATAAAATGTTGATTGAATTCAACTCGCTCGTTTTTTCCTGCGAGAGTTTTTTTGAAGAAATGAACTTCGGCTTTCTGCTCGACAGCGAGCGCAAAGTTTTCGTCATCGGTTTTAACGTCGAAACGGAAAAACCCGATAATTCATTTTACGATTTGCTCGCTTCCGAATCGCGCCTTGCAAGTTTCGTCGCCATCGCCAAGGGCGAAATTCCGCGCGAACATTGGTTTCGGCTCGGTCGCCCGCTGACTCCGGTTGACGGCAGCCGCGCTCTGATTTCGTGGACGGCGACGATGTTTGAATATCTGATGCCGATTCTCGTGATGCGCGATTATGACGAAACGCTGCTCGACCAGACTTATAAAACGATTGTCAAACGCCAAATCGAATACGGCGCGAAA
>JALYZF010000312.1 GCA_030948995.1 Acidobacteriota bacterium | reverse complement strand
GAGGAAGATGGCTGACGGTAAATCCGCCTGAACAGCCCGAGGTTGAACTTACCCTGATAGCGATAGACGAAAAGATGATGTTCAATAAAGACTCAGCCGAAACGATGCGCCAGCTTGTCGCCGCTGGAACGTTCGGTTTTGCCGCCTTTGAATGCGACGATATGCTTGCCACTTATGAAGAGCTAAAGACAAAAGGCGTGCGTTTCAAAAAAGAACCCGCTAACGAATTCTATGGATTTTCCGCCGTCTTTGAAGATGATTCAGGCAATTGGTTTTCGCTCAGCGAAAGACCGAAGGCGAAATGAGGCATCGGCAGCCGCGCAAAAGCCGCCAAATGACAATCATGACATTGCAAGAGAAAATGGAAAATATGAAAACTGACCGCTCAATCTTTTTAAAAATTTTACTTTTGGGTTGTAAACTGAAATTGAACTTTTTAACTCTTTTACCTGCTTCCAAAGCGATAGAAAATCCCGTTTTCTATCGCTTTTCTCGGTTGTTAGATAAAAATCTTCGCCATAAAGTCTGATTGGAATATTCAGGCGTCTGCTATACTATCCAAAATAACCACAGTCAAACCAGAGTAACGACAGTTAAAAGTTCAAAATTAGCTGCCCCTGAATTTTGGCTTTTCGATTTTATTATGGATTTTACCGAACTGATTGATTTAGTTGGCGAAAAACTGGGCGGCGCGGTTTTATACGCCAATGATGATTTTTTCGCGCCGAAAGAAAATTTGCTTAAACCGAGAGCGCCGATTTTTATCGAAGGCAAATACACCGACCTTGGCAAATGGATGGACGGATGGGAAACGCGCCGCCGCCGCTCGCCGCGCCTCGATGAAAAATTCGATTGGTGCATTATTCGGCTCGGACTTGCGGGCATTATTCACGGCATTATCGTAGACACGAGTTTTTTTCGCGGCAATTTTCCTTCGTATTGCTCGATTGAAGCCTGCGCGATTGACGGGCAGCCGAATGTGGAGCAACTGCTTAATGCGGAAACAGAATGGACTGAAATTCTGCCGCAAGCGGAATTGGAGGGCGACGCGCAGAATCATTTTACGATAAATTTCCCTCAGCGCGTTACGCATTTAAAGTTAAAAATTTATCCCGACGGCGGCGTGGCGCGGCTTCGCGTCTTTGGCGAGGTTTTGCCGGATTGGAATGCCTTGCGCCGTCTGAATAGCGTGATTGATTTAGCGGCAGCAGAAAACGGCGGAACTGTGTTGGAAGCGAGCGATATGTTTTTCGGACATCGCCATAATTTGATTATGCCCGGACTGGCTCAAGATATGAGCGACGGCTGGGAAACCAAGCGGCGGCGCGGTGAAGGTTACGATTGGTGCATTATTAAACTCGGCAACGAGGGAATTATCAAGCGCATTGAAGTAGATACTTCGCATTTCAAAGGAAATTATCCCGAAAGATGTTCGATTGAAGCGGGCAACAATACAAATCTTGATGAAATCATCTGGCAAGAACTTCTTCCAAATACAAAACTTCAAGCGCACACGCGGCACGTTTTTGTTGATGAAATAAAAGATTGCGGAACGGTAACGCACGTCCGATTTAACATTTTTCCCGACGGCGGCGTGAGCCGTTTGCGCCTTTTCGGGAGAATCTCGGAATGAGCGAAAAATTAAAACAGCTAAATCAAGCCGCGAAAGAAATGGCGAACGCCGATTTTTTAAATTGCTGCGGCTCGCAAACTTGGGCGCGCTTGATGACCGAAGCGCGTCCATTTGCCGATATTGCCGAATTGATAAAACAAGCCGCACAAATCTGGCAAAATCTCGACGCGCAAGACTGGCTCGAAGCATTTGCCGCGCATCCGAAAATCGGCGCACGAAAAGCCGTTTCCCACCAATCGGCGCAATCTGCCGAATGGTCAAACGCGGAACAGTCCGGCACACAAACCGCTGCCGATTCGCTGCGGACTGAACTAGAAAGAGCTAACCGTTTGTATGAAGAGAAATTCGGGTTTATATTTATCGTCTGCGCGACGGGAAAAAGCGCGGAGGAAATGCTCGACCTTTGCCGTCTGCGCGTTCATAATGATGCCGATTCGGAAATTCGCTTCGCGGCTGACGAGCAGAGAAAAATAACGGAAATCAGATTGAAGAAACTTTTAAATACGGAAATCAAATGAGCGCAATTACGACACATATTTTAGATGTCTCAAGAGGCTGTCCGGCGCGTGGCGTTCCCGTTACGCTAGAGCAGCAGACAACGACGGGCTGGGAAACAGTCGGCAAAGGCACGACGGACGAAGATGGACGACTTCGCGATTTGCTTAATTCAGATGCGATTTTGCAGACGGGAAATTATCGTTTAACTTTTGACACCGAAACTTATTTTGCGTGGCAGCAAATCAAAGGATTTTATCCGCAGGTAACGGTAGTTTTTGCCGTGCGCGATGTAGCACAACATTATCACGTTCCTCTGCTGCTGAGTCCGTTTGGTTTCTCGACTTATCGCGGAAGTTAAAATTATGTCGGTCAAAATAGTCCACAACAATTACGGCAAATCGCGCGTGCGCCTTATGAAAGTGGCGCGGCACGGCGCGTTGCACGAAATACAGGAAACTACCGTGCGTATAGCCTTTGAAGGTGAATTTACGCAAGTTCACACCGTTGGTGATAACAGCCGCGTGCTGCCAACCGATACGATGAAAAATACGGTCTATGCGTTAGCTTCACAGACACAGGAAATCGAGGAAATCGAAACTTTTGCGCTGCGCCTGGCAAATCATTTTTTGACGAATAATTCGCCTGTAACGCGAGTCATTATCGAAATTGCCGAACACGGCTGGGCGCGGATGAGTTTGGGCGAGCAATTACACCCGCATTCTTTCACGAAAGGCAGTAACGAAAAGCGCACTACAAAGGTTAGCCTTACGCGCGAAGGCGCAGCGATTGAATCGGGCGTTGAAGATTTAATCGTCCTGAAAACAACCAAATCGGGTTTCGTCGGTTTCGTCAAAGACCACTACACAACTTTGCCGGAAACGACTGACCGAATTTTTGCGACTTCCATCAAAGCCGATTGGCGTTACGCCGATTCGGAAAAAGCTGCGAGCGGCGCTTGGCGCGACGTCCGGCAAACGATTATCGAAACTTTTGCCGCACACGACAGTCTTTCAGTTCAGCACACGCTTTATGCAATGGGCGAAGCGGTATTGGAAAAGTTTTCCGACGTCTCGGAAATCGCGTTCTCGCTGCCGAACATACATTATTTGCCTGTAGATTTGGCGCGTTTAGGGTTAAAGAACGGCAATCAGATATTCTTGCCGACGGATGAGCCGCATGGCTTGATAGAAGCCCGATTGTCGCGTTAGTGAAATCACTGAAACGCGAATTGAAAAAACAGGAAAATCATCTACAAATTTACTATGGAAACAACACTTTCCCAAGAATCAATGCAGGAAATCACCAAAAGATTACAATCATCTCTCGCCGCATTCGCATCGCGCTATCCGGGCGAATCGGGTCGCCGCCAGCCGGTGCATACCGTCTATGGCGGGGCGCATCTTTTCAAATCTGACACTGCATCGCGTCTTGGCACGCTTGCGATACGCTCATTTGAAACGTATGCACCGGATGCAAAAACTTTCTCGGAGGCGCTCGAATTGCCGAAAAAATTAGCCGATACAATTTACGAGCGCGTGCGCGAAAAACTTGTGCGTGAAGCGGTCGAAGATTTCCGCATCGATTTTGAAGACGGTTACGGCACGCGCTCCGACGCAGAGGAAGACGGACACGCTGTATCAGCCGCGCAGGAAGCTGCCAAAGGTCTTGAAGCAGGCACGCTGCCGCCTTTTCTCGGCATTCGCATCAAAACGTTTTCCGAAGAACTTCACGCCCGCAGTATTCGCACGCTCGATTTGTTTTTGACAACGCT
>JALYZF010000293.1 GCA_030948995.1 Acidobacteriota bacterium | reverse complement strand
CAACTAACCTCGCAAATTCTTTCTGCAAATTATTTCGAGTAATCGGGTCGAGCGCGCCGAACGGTTCGTCGAGCAGAAGCAGGTCTGGATTTGCCGCGAGCGCATGCGCCACGCCGACGCGCTGGCGTTGCCCGCCCGACAATTCGTGCGGAAACCTGTTTGCATAAATTTCCGGCTCAAGCCCGACAAGTTCAAGCATTTCCGTTGTTCTTGTCCGTTTTTTCGCGTCATCCCATCTCTCAAGACGCGGAACGAGCGCGACGTTTTCTTCAACTGTAAAATGCGGAAAAAGCCCGGCTTCCTGCAAAACGTAACCGATTCGGCGGCGCAGATTTATCGCGTCCCAAGCGGTTGTCGCTTTGCCGTCAACCAGAACTTCGCCGCCGGTCGGCTCAATCAAACGGTTGATGAGTTTAAGAGTAGTAGTTTTGCCGCAGCCCGATTCGCCGAGCAAAACAAGCGTTTCGCCCGCTTTAATGTGCAAATTCAAATTATCGAGAATTTTTGCGCCGCCGATTTGAAAACTGGCGCTGCGAAATTCGACGATTACTGGCAATTGTTCAGGCATTGTTTTCGTTTAATATATCATTTGCTTGTATTTATTACATCGAAACAAATTTTCTATCGTGGTTTTTCGCATCGGTAGCGAGCAATTTTGTATTATTAAAAGAAATGAAAAACTTCAAACCGACTAAAGAAGATTTGCGCGACGCGACAAACCGCACGACCGAAGATTTGATTGATTACAATTTGAAGGTTCTGTTCTGCGGCATCAATCCGGGAATCTGGTCGGGTGCGACGGGTTTTCATTTCGCCAAGCCGGGAAATCGTTTTTGGAAAGCCCTGCATCTTGGCGGATTTACGGATAGAGTTTTGCATCCGTCCGAAGAACACGAGCTTTTAGAAAACGGTTACGGCATTACGAGTTTTTGCAAACGCACGACGGCGCGCGCCGACGAATTAACGACTGAAGAATATGTGGCGGGCGGCAAACTTCTCGTCAAAAAAATTCAAAAATACAAGCCGCAATTTCTCGCCGTTCTCGGCATCGGCGCGTATCGAACGGCTTTTAATCAGCCAAGGGCAAAACTTGGCTTGCAAACGGAAACAATCGGCGCGTGTAGAATCTGGTTACTGCCAAATCCGAGTGGTTTGAACGCACATTATCAATTAAATGATTTAGCAAAACTTTTTGCGGAGTTGCAAGAAAAACTATAGTCGAAGCATATTTGCAATTATTCCCACTCGATAGTTCCCGGAGGTTTTGAAGTGATGTCATAAACTACGCGGTTGACGCCTCGTGCTTCCGCCGTAATCCGTGAAGAAACTTTTGCCAGAAAATCGAACGGAAGACGCGCCCAATCTGCCGTCATTCCGTCAGTCGAAGTGATTGCCCGCAGTGCAACGACTTTTTCATACGTGCGAAAATCGCCCATCACGCCGACCGTATCGAGCGGCAGAAGAACGGGAAACGCCTGCCAGACTTTATCGTAAACATTGAAATTGTGCATTTCCTCGTCGAAAATTCGATTGACCGATTGCAGAAGTTTTACTTTTTCCTCGGTTACTTCGCCTAAAATCCGCACCGCCATTCCGGGTCCGGGAAACGGATGACGCTGAAGAATCTCGTCGGGAATTCCCAAATCTTTCCCAATCAGGCGCACTTCGTCTTTGAACAACTCGCGCAGCGGTTCAATTAATTTGAGATTCATTTTTTCGGGTAGTCCGCCGACATTGTGATGCGATTTTATCGTAACGGATGCGCCGCGCAAGCTAACCGATTCGATAACGTCAGGGTAAAGCGTTCCCTGCACGAGATATTTCACGTTGCCGATTCTGGTCGCTTCGGCGTCGAAAACTTCGATAAATTTGCGCCCGATGTTTTTGCGTTTCGTTTCAGGCTCGATAACATTTTTCAAAACTTCATAAAACTCGCGAGAGGCGTCAACGCCGCGCACGTTTAAATGTAAGCTCTTTTCGTAAAGCTCAAGCGTTCGTTCAAACTCGTCGGCGCGAAGCAGCCCGTTGTTGACGAAAATGCACGTTTGCCGCATCCCAATCGCTTCGTGAACAAGCATCGCCGCGACGGTCGAATCGACGCCGCCCGAAAGTCCGCAGACAACATTTCCCGTTTCGCCGACAACGGCGCGGATTTTTTCGACTTCTTCTTTGATAAACTGCTTTGATGTCCAATCGCCTTTGCAACCGCAAACATCGAACAAAAAGTTTCGCAAAATCTCTTTGCCCAAAGGCGTGTGCGCAACTTCCGGGTGAAACTGCAAGCCGAAAATCCGTCTCTCTGTATTTTCAATCGCCGTAATCGCGCCGCCGCTTGAGCCGACGATTTCAAAACCGCTCGGGACACTGACAACGTGGTCGCCGTGGCTCATCCAAACGTCCAATTCACCCGGCAGATTGCGGAAAAGTTTTGCCTTATCGTTTGTAATTTTTAATTTAGCGTATCCGTATTCACGCTTTTCAGACGGCTGAACGTCGCCTCTTAAATCTCTGGCGAGAAGCTGCATCCCGTAACAAATGCCAAGAACTGGCGCGTTAATTTTTTCATAAAAATCAGCGTTGATTTTCGGCGCGTCTATTTCGTAAACCGAATTCGGTCCGCCGGAAAGAATGACGCCTTTCGGATTTTTCTCCAAAATCTTTTCTAGAGAAACAGTAAACGGCGCAATCTCGCAATAAACGCCCTGCTCGCGCACGCGCCGCGCGATTAGCTGCGTGTATTGCGAGCCGAAATCGAGAATTAAAATTAATTCGTGCTGCAAAGGTTATTCTCCAATAAAACTATTTGTTTGAACGTATAAAACTCATAGATTTGAGTTGTTCGCTTGCCTCTTTTGCGTTTGAAGGCTCTATAATTTTTATTTCTCTTCCACTGTTTCTGCTAACAAACTCCGTCCATTTTCTACCAAGTTCATCAACAAATTTGGAAAGGTTTTTTTGATTTTCATTTTTGTAAGAAGCATTCCAAACAGTTCCTCTGCCTTCAATTAAAGGAGACTCGGAAAACATATCTACAGTGAAATAAACAAATCCATTAATAGGCGAATCAGCCCTTTTTGATTCTGCTAATAAATTGACTGTTTGAAAAATTAAATTATCGTGGTTAGAAAAATAATTACCTGTGTTGGCTAGAAGTAATAACCCAATGGCATCAGACTTTTGAAAATGTGTTTTGCTACAGTTAATCTGCTCTTGCGCTTTCCTAATACGGTTTTCAATAGTTCGTCTTGGAATCGAAAGTATAATTTTACTTATTTGGTCAGACGTTTTTTCTCCCGAGCGATATTTTGATAATTCACTTTCTGAAAGAAGACCCTTTTCGATAGCTTGCTTTATTTGTTTTGCTGCTTTTTTGTAATCATCTTCACTTTGAAGATGCTCTTTCTCTAAACACTTTAGTTCAGCAATAATATTTTGTTCTCTAAAAATATAATCTGCATTGTCAGGTATATCTACGCTTTTAGGCATTAATTCACTAATCAATTCCCCACCAAATTCTTTTACGAAATTGTCAAAAGCATTTTCAAGCGATTTAAATTTTTGTTTTATTTCGTCCATTTTGTAAATTCCTTTTACCTATCTAATTTCCCTTGACGCGCAGAAATTTACGCTTGCCGACTTGAAATACAAAATCTTTGCCCGCGTTTATCTCAGCGTCTGCCTGAACATTCGTGATTTTCTCGCCGTCTAATTTTACGCCGCCTTGTTCGACGAGGCGTTTGGCTTCGCCTTTTGAGGCGACGAGATTTGTTTGGACGAGCAAATCAACGAGCTTATAATTTCCCGCCGCGACGCTGAATTCTTCTATTTCGTCGGGCATTTCTTTTTTTACAAAACGGCGATTGAATTCATCTTCGGCGTTTTGGGCATCCGCATTTGAATGAAAATCCGTGATAATCGATTTGGCTAAATTGACCTTTACGTTGCGCGGATTTTCGTCGCTTGTTTTCAAACGCTGAATTTCTTCGGGCGTCAAATCGGTCAAAAGCTCGAAATAACGCCACATCAAATCGTCGGAGATGGACATAATTTTGCCGAACATCTCGTCGGGCGCGTCCGTGATGCCAATGTAATTGCCCAGACTTTTCGACATTTTGTTTACGCCGTCCAAGCCTTCGAGAAGCGGCGTGGTTATGACTACTTGCGGCTCTTGCGAGTATTCGCGCTGAAGATTTCGACCGACGAGCAAATTAAATTTCTGGTCTGTGCCGCCGAGTTCGACATCTGCTTCGAGCGCAACTGAATCGTAGCCCTGCACGAGCGGGTATAACAATTCGTGCAGCGCAATCGGTTTTTCCTCGCGCATACGTTTTTCAAAATCGTCACGTTCGAGAATCTGCTTGACAGTCGTGTGCGAGGCGAGCTTTATAAATCCGGCTGAACCGAGCGCGTCGAACCATTCGGAATTAAAACGAATCTCGGTTTTTTCCGGGTCAAGCAATTTGAAAATCTGCGCTTTGTAAGTTTCGGCGTTGTGGAGAATTTCATCTTTCGATAATGGCGGGCGCGTTACTGATTTGCCTGTCGGGTCGCCGATGAGTCCCGTGAAATCGCCGATTAGAAAAATCGCCGTGTGTCCGAGTTCTTGAAACGCTCTTAATTTTCGGATAACAACCGTGTGTCCGATGTGTATGTCGGGCGCGGTCGGGTCTGCGCCGAGTTTGACGCGCAGAGGCTTTCCGATTTTTACGGAACGTTCGAGCTTTGCTTTTAAGTCTTCTTCGCGGATTACGTCAACCGCGCCTTTTTTCAGGTATGAAAGCTGTTCTTCAATGGTCATAAATGTTAGTCGTAAAATGGATGTTCAAGATAAGGCTTGGAAATTTCAATTATTTCATCCTCAGAATTACTTTTCGGGAATTTATTGGTTTTATCAATAAACTTAAATTTTACTTCAACTTTTATAAAGTTACATTTTTCATAAACAAATCGTTGTGGATTTACGGGCGAGATGCCGCCGTCAATAGAAAATATTTTATCTAAATCCTTTCGCTTCATTCCAACTTTGATTTCTTCAACTTCGGACAAAGCATCAGTGATACATTTACAACTCGGCGTTTGGCTTCGCCCATTTGAGATTTTTGTAAAACTATTTAAGGTTAACAGACATAAAAAAGCGGACATTATCAATAGAAATTTTTTCATAATTTTCTTCTTAATTATCTTTTAGCAAAGTAAATTTCCAAATCATCCTTTTTTGCGCTTCGTCAAAAATATATTTTCCTTCCGCCACGCGCCAGAAGCCGAGAAATTCCCAGCGTCCAACCGCTAATTTATTAAAAAGCGGCACGGCGTGTTTTGATTCGACGGCGTTGAACATAGCGCGATTAAAAGAATCAAGGCGCTGGTCGCCACGCCTGCCCGCGCCCGTGTAGAAAATTGTGTCGCTCGTCGCGCCCGTAAAATCCGGGTAACACGGATTTATTTTGCCGAAATCGGTTAAAAGCGAGACGACGCGCCCGTTTCGCTGGTAAATTCCGTTGCGGACGCGGTGAATTTCCGATACTTCCGTCCACGAAAAAACCGTGCCGGTTCTTGCGTTTTTTAAGAAATTTATGGAATCCACAACTTGCCAGCCTGAATAGAAATGTTTTTTTGTTGCCAAACGAGCAGACATTAAGTTAAAACATAATATATGTTCAACCGATTTCCAAAATTTACGATGATTGCACTTGCCTTTCCGCTTGTGCTAACTTTTCAGCTTAACGACTGCGCGCATCAAAAACGAAATGTCAACGCGCAAACGAACGAGACGAAAACCAAAATGGACAGCTTACAAACAGGACAATGGGGCGGCGAACACATCAGTCTGGACGTAACTCCGCAAGGGGCGAGCGTCGAATACGATTGCGCTCACGGCAGTATCAATCAGAAAATCGCTCCCGACAATCAAGGACGCTTTAATGTAACAGGCACGCACGTTAGAGAACACGGCGGTCCCGTCCGCAGAGACGAAATTCCAGACAGTCATCCAGCCGAATTTAACGGTCAAATTAAAAATAATACGATGACGTTGACCGTTACCGAGACCGATACCAAAGAAGTCGTCGGGACTTTTACGCTAGTCTATGGTCAAAATCCGCGCATTGTGAAATGTAGATAAAGTCAATCTAATCGTTAATACAGCGAGTATTTCCAAGCAAAAATTCAATCATTTAACTAAAAACAAAAGGGCGTTCGATTAAAATCGAACGCCCTTTTGTTTTTATGTTCCCGTCTGCTTACTTCATGATTTTACTGGCATGAAGGAAGTTTGAAGGAAGCGATTCGCGTACTCCAGTTAAACGTTCCGCTGGTTTTCAGGTATTCGGTTGTGTACCAGAATGTGCAGTCATCAACCGGGTCAACGGTCAAAGCGCTGTAATCTCCCCAGCGGCTTAGAGTCGCCAACTGTGAACCCGTGCCGGCGATAATGCTGGTTTCAGCGCCCATCGTGCCGAGCCCGTCTGTCGGCACGCGGCTGGTATAACGAATTGACGGATTAATGCTTCCGCTTGATACGCTGTAGGCGAGTCCGATATTACCGACTTTATCCATCGC
Organism: Acidobacteriota bacterium; assembly: GCA_030948995.1. Lineage (GTDB taxonomy): Bacteria > Acidobacteriota > Blastocatellia > Pyrinomonadales > Pyrinomonadaceae. The sequence continues at coordinate 20,854 of JALYZF010000293.1, read as the reverse complement.
AATCGAACCCATCCAGCGACTGTCCGAACCGACCGCGTAAGTTCCCTGTTGGAACAAACTGGGCGTTCCGCCAGAACTGGGAGGCATGGGGGGCGTTACGGCGGAGATACGGAGTTCATACCACCTGACGCCTGAGACCGGACCCGTTCCAGGATTTACCGAATGATTGACGACCATCGCTTCGTGTCCGTCGGCAAAATGGCGGTAAGCCAGCCGATACATCAATCTATCGCCTAGCGAATCAAGCTGCTGCGTTGTTCCGGCTTGCGGAATACAAGTTTGGCCGGCGCACGCTTCGCTGAAAGCCGCCACCGTGGTAACGGTCGGACCGGTCAGCGTTGAATTGGCGGGCGTTGTAAAATCAACGTGATATTTCCATGTATTCAGCGAATTCGAGCCGAAATTGACGAAGTATTCCGGCGCTCCGGCTGGAGGCGCGATGTTGCCGTCTAAATCTGCGGGCAAGACTCCGCCGTAACTGGAAGTCAATTGGAAGCATTGCTCGTTCGCGGCTGCGCCGGTGAGCATCTTAGCACGGTCATACGCGCACAATCTCGCGCCCGTAAAAGTGTTGCCATTGAACATATTGTAAGTCGCGTAGTAACCGTCCGCCCACACTCCAAACTTTGGATAATCGTTAAAGTTCGGCTCTTTGTAAGCATACAAATTGTAAGCGCCGGTTGCATCGGAAGTCTGCGAGACGGCTATACACTGGTAATAACCTTTCGTCGCGCCGTTAGTTACGGCGAACTGGGTCAACACCCAGCGATTATTTGCCTTGTCATATTGAACAATCGGGTCGCCGTCATTAGTAGCGGCGCACTGATGTGTCGCTCCTAATGCTTGGAATAGCTGATTGCCGTTAATTGGTCCGGCAAGACGCGCGCCCGTAGTTTTGCTATAAACGGCATAGGCTTCATTAACCCATTGAACATACTGTGTCGCGCCGATTGCGCCGTTAGTATCCGGCGGCGCGGCATTCGGAGTGTAACCTCCGCCTGCGCCCAGACCATCGAAATTTAATCCCGCTGAAGGCGGCGGCGTAGGAGTCGGTATTGGTGTCGGGGTTGGCGTCGGCGTCCCAGTTGGAGTGGGTGTCGGAGTCGGTGTCGGCGAGCTGGTCGTCACATTCAGCGCAAAATCATCCACCACAAATGAGGTTTGAAGTGATGCGTCCTCTGTTCCAGCCAAATAAATTCTAATGGTTTGACCTTTATAGGAGGTCAGGTCAAAAGATCGCTGTTGGTAACCGGCGGCGGCATTCGCGTTGGAATAAGTAGCCAGCGTTTGCAAAGTCGTGCCTGCTGAATTTTTCACCTGCACAGACAGTTTATCGTAAGCCGTTGTACCGGTTTCAGCCGTATCGATATGCAGCCAAAACGTTAACGTTGCGGCGGTCGCGGTCGAAGAAATTGCAACCTGCTGATAAAGCGTATCGGTATGTGTTGTTCCGTAACCGTCAAGCCAAGCCTTCCACGCGCCCGTGTGCGGAGCTTCTCCGGTCGAACTGTCAATCACGCCAGCCGTAGCAACCCAGGGAGCAGGATTGGCGGAGCCGTTTTCAAACCCGGGATTCTGAATTATCTGTGTTGTCGCATAAGGTTGGATGCTGGTCTCTATTCTTGGAGACGAAACATCATTCTCCTGCGTCGGGGAATTTGAATCCATCTCGCCCGAGACGGTTGTTTGAACTACCGGGTCATTTGCATAACCAAGTTTAGTAAGTCCGTCAGGATTAAATTCATTGCGATAATCCTTGTCAGGGGACAAATGCTTACCTCGCTTCGGTCCCGATTTCATATTTTTTACCCTTTCAGACACGGCGTGTTCACCGAGCTGAACTTCCGGACCATTTTGTACAGTTTCAGGTTTGTCTTGAGAAGACGGTGTTGATGAATTTTGCCCGTGAACAAGTATCGACCAAAACATAACACTAACCAACCCAAGAATTACTAGCAATCCGACGAATTTTTTCATGTTTCTCCACTTCGTAAAATTAAGATGTTGTAGCAGGCTCACAAAATATCACATTTATTGATAAACGTAAAGACTTTTTAATATCAACCTGTATTTAAAACCAAAATGCCCCTTTTGAGATTCTTTTTTGTGGAAAATAAATTTTTAAGGAGCGAATTAAAGAGTGAATCGGGCGCGCTCAACGAATCAACGACGGCTTATGACAATTTGTATGTCGAAGTTCGCAACACTTCGGGAACGCTGCTGACGACGCTGGCATCTTACAGCAACGTCAACAAAGGAACAGCCGGGGTTTATTCGCAAAAATCGTTTAGCTTGGCGGCTTACAGAGGTCAAACGGTTCGCGTTCAATTCCGCGCGACGACGGATAGTTCGGTTACGACGACTTTCCGTGTAGACGATGTTTCGTTGAAATAAACGCTGAATAAAACACAAAAAGAAAAAAGGGAACGATTATAATAATCGTTCCCTTTTTTCTTTACTGTTGTCTTCGACTTAGCGAGCCTCTGCCGGCACATCCGAATTAGCTCCGAATTGATACGACGATAAAGAATTGTTCGTAACATTGAGCCGATACCAGAAGCCGTTTGACGGACGGAAAACGGAAATGTCCATTTTGCCGTCGCCGTCGAAATCAGCCGCCGCCGGAATGTCGGTCGGCAATCCGAAACCGTAGCTTGAAAAGCTGTTATCCAAACTTTTCAATATATACCAAACGCCGTTTGAAGGGCGCCAGACTACTAAATCACTTTTGCCGTCGCCGTCAAAATCTCCCGCTATGGGAATGTCGCCGTTTGCGCCGAATTGTCCTGCATACGACGAATTATTACCGCTGTTTATTCGATACCAAACGCCGTTTGACGGGCGAAAGACATTCAAATCGGCTCGTCCGTCGCCGTCATAATCGCTCGGCAGCGGCACGTCGCCGGAAGTGCCAAACTGGTAAACGACATAAGCTCCGTTGCTGCTGTTAAGGCGATACCAATTTCCTTCCGCGGGACGAAAAACCGCCAAATCGGTTTTGCCATCTCCGTCAAAATCAGCCGGCACCGGAATATCGGTCGGCGAACCGAAGCCGACTGCATCATAAGTGCCTGTCGAAGACATCAGCCGATACCAAGTTCCGGCACGATACACGGCTACGTCTGTTTTACCGTCGCCGTCGTAATCTCCTGCGACCGGCTTGTCGCCAACTTGTCCGAACTGAACGAAACTAAATGAATTATTCCCGCTGTTTGTGATATACCAAATTCCGTTTGAAGGACGAAAAACGGCAATGTCGGCTCGTCCGTCGCCGTCAAAATCATATTTGGTTTTAGAAATAGCGCGCGTGCTTAAACAACTGTTATTGGCTGAAACATAGGTCGTAATTTCCGTGCGCGAATAAGTGCAGAAACTAGTTTGCGTCGTGGGCGTCAGAATTGCGTTCATCAGCGAATTATCGCAGCTTTGCGTCGCGTCAACGTGTTGCGCGCCTAAATTATGTCCGATTTCGTGCGCGGTTAATTCAAATTTAATTGGCGCGAAATCGATTCTGCCGCTCAAACCGTATGAATTAGCCGCGTCTTTGCAGACTACGGCGACAAATGCCAAACCTTGTCCCGTAACCGTCGGTTTAGCGGAAAAAAGATGCGCAGCGTCACGCGGAATTTGCGTTGCCGGAAGATTGGCATTCCAGTAATCTCTAAAAGATAAGAGAAGCGTGTTGGTCGTCGTATTGGTAAAAGGGTCTGGCGTTGACCAAGTGTGCTGGTAAACAACGCTTATCGACAAACCGAGTTCTCTTTGATAAACGCCGTCAACCATATTCAAAATATTCAGAATTTCACTGTTGGCTTGGCTTGCGCCGCCGAGCGCTGTAACAAATTCAAAATCGGCTTCGGTTGCAATTTCGACAACGCGAAGACCCGCTTGCGGACTTTGCACGCTGCTTGTTGATACCAATTGTTTTCCCTGTTCGATTTTTTCTTCAACGTCGCAAGCATAGCTTTGCGGATTTATCATATCTTCCGAACGGTAAACCACGTAATCTTCCGCCGCCGCTGAGCGCGAATATTTTTGCGCCGGTTCGACGACGAACATCTCGTTGCCGGAAATGAAATATCCTTCTATTTTCGCGCCGTCAATCAAAAGGCGCACTTGCGAATTCGCTTCGCCTGAAATTTCTCCCTTAAAAGTCGTAACTTCGCCTCTTTCAATTTGATGAACGCCGTTGCCGCTAACATCTTCAGCCCGGTAGCGCGCCGCGCGCAAATCATTGGGCGTTAAAACAAGCTCGAAATTCTTTTCAGCCGTCGCAATCGAAAGCGTATTTTCCGTTTGGACTTTGCGCGAAGTCGTTTGGTTGTTAAATTTAACCAAATCGAATTTCTTGAACGTATTTCCTAAATCATCTTGTAAATTACCGGTTTGCCCGAAAGAAAAAGCGGCAAATGCAAAAACAAAAATTAAAGTAAATATTGCTGTCTTCATGCGTATAAATTCCTGCGACCTTATGTCCTCGAAAGGAAAATTGTTGTATGTTTAGAAAGTTAATATTGTGCGTTTTGTTTTGAAGGAAGATTTGGGGAAATCTACCAATAATGTTAATTTTTATTAAACATTATTAAACTATATAAAACATTGTAACAGAAATTAAGATGTCTTTTCCACTAAAAAGTTTGCCAAAATGTTTAAAAAAATAAGCGGTAAAATATGGAAGAAATTAACGCCCGCCGCACGGTTAAAAATTGTGCGCCTGACACAGCGAAAATTTACCGTTTCGGCAGCGGCAATCATTACCAATGAGAAAAATGAAGTTTTGCTGCTCGACCACGTTTTACGCCCTTTCTCAAATTGGGGAATTCCGGGCGGATTTCTCGAAGCGGGCGAGCAGCCCGAACAAGCTGTTCGCCGCGAAATTTTAGAAGAAACCGGACTACAATTAGAAAATATAAAACTGCTGCAAGCCCGGACAAATAACAGACACGTTGAAATCGTCTTTCGCGCCTTCGCCTCCGGCAAAGCCGAAGCAAAAAGCCGCGAAATAAATGCCGCAGTTTGGTTTAATGTTGATGAAATGCCGGAAGAAATGAACCAAAAGCAAAAATCATACATCCAAAATTTGCTCGAATCTGAACAAAATCAAATTTTCTAAATTCAAAAGCAAATAAATTTATCGTATAATTAGCGGAAAATATTCTTTGATTGAAAAGGAGATAGAAAATGGTTGATTTAATTCCTTCACCCGAATCGGTAATGGAGATTTTGGAAAAAACCGGCGCATACCGGCAAGGGCATTTCGTTTATCCGAGCGGCAAACACGCTTCGCATTATTTTCAAATGCCGCTTGCGTTTCGTTATTACGATAACTCGCGCGTTTTGTCGGTTGGCTTGAGCCGCAAATTTCGGATGAACAAAGCAATTTCTTCGCGCCTGCCGAAAATTTCGATTATCAGTCCGAGTCCAGGCGGCATTCCCGTCGCTTTTGCGGTGCGCGAAGCGCTCAGCGCCGAGCAGATTTACTGGGCAGAGATTGAAGACGGCAAGCGACAATTTCGCCAATACTTAAAGGACAGCGACATTCACCCATGCATTATCGTTGATGATATTATCCGCAGCGGCAGAGCTGTCGAAGAGACCATTAAACTCGTCAAAGAACTCGGCGCGGAAATCCTGGGCATCGGAACGATTGTTAAATTTGAAGACGTGCCGGACGAAATCGAAGGCATTAAAATCGAATATTTAACTAAATTCGACGTAAACTTTTTCAACTCATTGGACGAATGGAAAACCGCGGAAGGAAACGACTCAGAAGAGGAAACCGTTCGATTCTAAAAGGCATCAAAATTTGCGATTTTGAAGCGAAAATTAAGTGTCCGCAAAATTCTTTATATTTTTGAATGTTGCAAGCAATTCGATAATATGTGAAAATTTCCTTATAAAGTTGTTTAAAACAGGAGATTTTCCCAAGTGAAATCAGAACTTGAAAAGTTAATAGAACTGCAAAAGACGGATACGAATATCCGCAAATTAAAAAAAGCCATCGACGGTGCAGAAAAGAAGCGTGCTGATATTGAACAAGAGTTTGAACAGCACGCTTCTTCCATTCGAGAGATACAGGCAAAGCGCGACGCGGCGCAAACCGAACGCGCAAATCTGGAAAAACAAATCTCTGATACGAAAACCTACATCGAACGCGCCGACCGAAACTTAAAAAACGCCCAAAACCAAAAAGAATATGAAACCGCGATGCGCGAAACCGACACTTTGCAAAAACAAGTTGCCGGATTTGAAACAAAGGTTTTGGAGAAAATGACGGAAATCGAAGAAGTCGAAAAAGTTTTAGCCGAACGCTCGGAAGAAATAAATTCTTTGGAATCGAATCGAGATACGGCTCTGGCGGAATTTGACGCGGAGATTGCCAAAAACCGGAAAGAATTTCAAGCTAAAACAAAAAAACGTCAGGAAGTTTTTGTTACTTTGCCCGCACAAATGGCTTCCGTTTACAATCGCCTATCACAGAGAAGCCGCGACGGAATCGCCGTCGCCGAAGTCGTCAACGGCTCGTGCAGCGCGTGTTTTATGAAACTGCGCCCGCAAATGCAGGTCGAGCTAAAAACCAGCGACCGCATTATCACCTGCGAAAGCTGCACTAGAATTTTGTATATTAATTCGCCCGAAACCAAAGTCGCAAGTCAGGAAACTTAGATTTTAGGTTTATGAAAAACCTTCCTTTCGCCTCACTTTTAGTTTTAATTTTTTGCTTTGCGTCGTTCGCGCAAACGAATAAAACTTCAAAGTGTCCGACAATTTTCATCACAGTTCCGCCCGGTTTCCCAATTCCAAACGAACCGATAATTTATACCGCAACAATAGGCAAAGAAGTTGAAAACTATAATGTAAAATATGATTGGACAGTGGCAAACGGTAAAATAATTGAAGGACAAGGAACTCTAGTTGCAAAAGTTTTGCAAAATGATATTGCAAAAAACTTGACGGTAACATTTGAAGTAAGCGGCTTGCTGCCGGATTGTTCAAATATCGCTTCCGAAACAATGGCTATTGACCTAGTAGCGCCGCAAGCATTTTTAATTAAGGAATTTTCAGCGCCTATAGCACAAATAGAAAAAGCCAAGATTTTTGAAAAACTTACTGCTTTGGAAGATAATCCGAACTCCCGACTCTATATAATTTTCAGACACACAAAAAACACGCCGCAAAAAATTATTACGCGAAAAGAGCGAAAACTTTTCGATAATCTAATAAAAGCAGGAATCGAAAGAGAAAGAATTACTTTGATAAAAGATTTTGCCAATACCGAATCAGTTCAATTTTGGCTTGTTCCGGCAGGCGCTACGCCTCCAAAAATAAACGACTAAAATTTGTTTTCAATAAAAACCAAACTTGACACCATTTGGAATTAGAATTATTCTAAATCTAAGTTTAGGACAATGAAAAGCGCAATAGAAAAAATTGGAGATTTGGGTTTGACGCGGCAGCGCGAGGTTGTTTTGCAGGTCGTTCTCGAAGCCGAGCAGCATCCGACGGCGAATGAAGTTTTCGACCGCGCAAAAACGCTTCTGCCGGGAATTTCTTTTGCGACGGTTTATAATTCGCTGCGTTATCTGAAGGAAGCCGGACATATTTCGGAAATCAGTTTCGGCAACGGCGCGGCGCGTTTCGACCGTTTAACTTCGCGGCACGACCACGCGATTTGTTCAAATTGCGGCAAATTGGTTGATATGGAAATCGAACTGCCGAAAGAAATATTAAAAATGGCGGCGAAGTTTTCAAAATTCAAACCCGAATCAATAGAACTGACTTTGCGCGGTTTATGTCCCGAATGTAAATAAATTCATAAAATAAACAAGGAAATAATAAATTTATATGTCAGCAGCAGCAGCTTTAGCAAAGGAAATAATCACGGCGAAAGTCGGACAGCCCGCGCCGGATTTCAATATGCCTTCGACAAAGAATTTGGAAACGCTTGATGAGAATGTCAAACTTTCCGATTACGCGGGCAAATGGCTTGTATTACTTTTTTACCCGCTCGATTTTACGTTTGTCTGCCCGACCGAATTGACGGCATTTTCAGACAGAATCGAAGAATTAAACGGCATCGGCGCGGAAGTAATCGGCATCTCGACCGATTCGGTTCATTCGCACCGCGCTTGGATTAAAACGCCGCGCGAGCAGAACGGCGTTGCCGGTATGAATTATCCGCTGGCTTCGGATGTCGGCGGGAAACTGGCGCGGGCTTATAACATTTTGGTTGAAGATGAAGGAATCGCTTTGCGCGGATTGTATATCATCAATCCCGAAGGCATTTTGCAATATGCGGTCGTCCACGATTTGAACATCGGACGCTCGGTTGACGAAACTTTGCGCGTTTTGCAAGGGCTTCAAACCGGCGGGCTTTGCTCGGCTGACTGGACGCCGGGACAGGAAAATTTAACGGTTTAATGATTCAGAAAAGTTCGCTAAGTTTTACAACTTAGCGAACTTTTTTCTTAATTTTTTTCTAAAAACAAAACTGGAGGGGAAGCAATGATAGAAGACGACGGCAGCAAAACAAATAAAAACGAAATTGGAAAACCGATGGAAACAATGGATGCAAAAGACGATTTAACCAATCGTCAAGGGCATCCGATTTACGATAATCAAAGCTCGCGGACGGTTGGAAATCGCGGTCCGACGACGCTCGAAAATTATCCGTTTCTCGAAAAGATTACGCACTTTGACCGCGAGCGAATTCCCGAACGGGTCGTTCACGCCCGCGGCGCGGGAGCGCACGGCTACTTTGAGGCTTACGGCACGGCTGGCGACGAGCCGGTTTCTAAATTTACGAGGGCAAAACTGTTTCAGGAAAAGGGAACGCGCACGCCGGTTTTTGTGCGTTTCTCAACCGTTATTCACGGCGGCACGTCGCCGGAAACTCTGCGCGACCCGCGCGGTTTTGCCGTTAAATTTTACACCGACGACGGCAACTGGGATTTGGTCGGAAACAATTTGCCGGTGTTTTTTATACGCGATGCGATTAAATTTCCCGATGTAATTCACTCTCTTAAACCCGACCCGGTAACAAATCGCCAAGACCCGCAACGCGTGATGGATTTTATGAGTCTGACGCCCGAATCAATGCATATGCTCGCGTGGCTGTTCAGCCCGCGCGGAATTCCGCAGGATTATCGTCATCAAGACGGTTTTGGCGTAAATACTTACAAATGGTTCAACAAGGAAGGCGAAGGCGTTCTTGTAAAATACCATTGGAAAACAAAACAAGGCATTAAATCTCTGACGCAGGCGCAGGCGAGCGAGATTCAGGCGACGAATTTCAATCACGCAACGCAGGATTTGTTTGAATCAATTGAAAAAGGCGATTACCCGGAATGGGAATTGTGCGTGCAGATTATGTCGGATGACGAGCATCCCGAATTAGACTATGACCCGCTCGACGATACGAAAACTTGGGACGAAACGCAATTTCCGCTGATTCCCGTCGGACGAATGGTTTTGGATAGAAATCCGAAAAACTACTTTGCCGAAGTCGAGCAGGCATCTTTCGGAACGGGGGTTTTAGTTGACGGTTTGGATTTTTCAGACGATAAAATGTTGCAGGGTCGCACGATGTCTTATTCGGACACACAGCGTTACCGCGTCGGACCGAATTATCTGCAATTGCCGATAAATTCTCCGAAAAAGCGCGTCGGAACAAATCAGCGCGACGGTCAGATGACTTATTACGTTGACACGGGCGGCGAAAATCCGCACGTCAATTACGAACCGTCAAGTCTCGGCGGTCTGAAAGAAGCGCCGAAAGCAGGCAAAGACCACACGCCGTATGTCGAGGGAAATATCGTCCGGCAAAAAATTGACCGTGAGAACAATTTCAAACAAGCGGGCGAACGCTATCGCACGATTGAACAATGGGAACGCGACGACCTTGTTTTTAATCTCGTCGGTATGCTCTCGAATTGCAATGAAGACATTCAAAATCGAATGATTGGACTGCTTCGCCAATGCGACGAAGAATACGGACAGCGCGTTGCCGACGGCTTAAAAAACAGCAAATCCGAAACAGCCGTAACTTAATTAATTAGTTGGCAATAAAAACTCAAAGCCTTTTGCGTCGCCGATTGCAAAGCGACGCAAAAGGCTTAGTTAGTTAAAGCATTTATAAATATATTATTAAGAGGTTATAAAAATTATGCCGATGAGAATTGGAGACACGATACCGAAGTTTGAAGGTGCGACCGAATGGCTCAACGAACTGCAGGAAACTGCCGACGATTACGTCAGCGGCGCGCCGACGCTCGTCTATTTCTGGGCGACAAGCTGCGGCATCTGCAAGGAAAATATGCCTAAGCTGAAAACTTTAAAAGACAAATACAAAGAAAACGGCTTGCGAACCGTAGCGATTCATATGCCCCGCTACGAAACCGATACGAATCTGGAAACCGTCAAAGCGACGATTGAAGAACACTGCATTGACGATGTTTGTGCAATCGACAACCGGCACAAATTAAAAGACGCTTTTATGAACGAACAAGGCTGGGTGCCGGTTTATTATTTGTTCGACGCGGAAGGAAAATTGAAAACTCGCGCGGCGGGCGAATTCGGCATCGGCGTAATGACAACGGCGCTGGAAAAGATGTTTGCCGATAAAATGCAGTCGGCAGGCGCATAGGAAATTAGCCGCGAATTACGCGAATAACACAATTATTTTTTCTTTATTCGTGTTATTTGTGTAATTCGCGGCTAAAATCTTTCGTGCCTGTTCGTATTCGTTCGTGGTTAAATTTCTAGCGCAGTTTATCGAAAACCAAATACAAAATATAAACACTCGCCGCAATCGAACCGATTAAAATTGCAACTAAAGCTAAAATAATCAACCCGACAAACAAGTAATCCGAAGTCGCGCCTTTATTTTTCCCCGTCGCGCGTTCCCGAATCAAATTCATATTCATCTTGTTTGATTTCCAAACAAAATCAAACGCATCGCCGACGACGGGAATCGAGCCGACGATGTAATCAACCGCGATATTAAAAGCCATTCTAAGCAGCGTAATTTTCGGCACGCCGTAACGCACGCCCGCAATTAAAATATAAAACGAAGCAATCGAAGTTATCGTGTCGCCGACATTCGGCACTAAACCGATAATCGCGTCGAGACCGAAACGCCAGCCGACAACCGGAATTTTTATCCAATCGTCGAGATAGCGCGACAAAGATTCGAGACTTTCTTCCAACTCGATTTGTTTGCGTTCTTCTTTTGCCATTCCAAAACGCGAACGAGTTTTTATCGGTTGTAGTTCTTCCATAATTTTATTCAACAATACAAACTGCGTGTCCTAAAACTTTGTCGCCTTCTTTCAAACTTGAAGGTGTTGGTTTCCAACCGTTTTTCAAACGAAAATCTAAAAGTTCATTCGCATTCGGCTGATGTTTCCAAACGGCAACTGCCGTTATTGCGCCTAGTCAGGTTGTATCATAAACAAGAAATAAATCTTTATACGGGACAATAACGTCGTGTGTAAATTCGTCTTGCGTTATAACTTCCGCGACAACCTGCGGTAGAAATTCGCCTTTTGGTTTTGAACTTGCCCAACTTAAAACTTGTCCTAAAGTTTTGTGGCTCAATACTTTGTTTTCGATTTCGGCAAATTCTTCAAGTGGAAGTTTCGCAAAATTTACAACTTTCATCTTTTCTTTCTCGGCGTTTTTTGCAGCGAATTTCCTTCGATAATCTTCACGCTCAGAATTTTATCGCCGCGCACGAGATTATCTACGATTTTCATATCCGTTTCGTTCACGCGACCGAAAACCGTGTAGCCGCCGTCTAAGTGAGGCTGCGGCGAATGGGTTACAAACCACTGTGAACCGCCCGTGTTTTTGCCCGAGAGAGCCATTCCGACCGCGCCGCGTTCGTAAGACAACATATTTATCTCGTCGCGGATTTCCCAGCCCGGCGAGCCGTTGCCGTCGCCGCGCGGGTCGCCGTCCTGCACGACGAAATTCGGCACGACGCGGTGAATCGTCAAGCCGTCGAAATATTTTGACTTGGCGAGTTTGATAAAATTATCAACCGTTAAAGGCGCGTCTTCGGGGAAAAGCGCGATTGTAAAAGTTCCCTTTTCAGTCTTTAAAATCGCTCGCGCGCTTCTTAGTGAAACGGCGCGGACGTAATCGGCGTTTGTGTTTAAGATTTGTCCGAGCCTTATGCCGGTTTTCGCTTCGTAAGGTTTCAGCGTGAGAAACGCTGCTTCGACAGTTCTAAAATCCTTCGCCAAATTATTTTCCTTTATCAAATCGGCGGCGCGGCGGCGAACGAGATAATCCGGCGCTCTTAACGCGAGCCGCAGAGATTCAAACGACTGCGGCTTGTCCAATTTGACGAGCGCGGAAATAATTGCAAGCTGCGCGTCGTTATAAAATTTGTCGGTTTTGAGCGATTCGGCAAAAGCGATTTTTAATGCTACGATATTTTCTTTTGTTGCGGGTTGTTCGCCCAACAGTTCAGCGGCGGTTGCGCGAACGATTGCGTCTTTTGCTTTTAACTGTTTCCTTAAAACTTCTGCCAAGTCTCCTGACTTATACTGTGTATAGGCACGTATGACATCCGGCAATGCAAGAGCTAAATCTGTTTCATAATCCGTCATCTCCTCAAAAATATTTTCGATAATAAGAAGAAGTGATCCTGCACTTTGCTGGCGCAATTTTTGGTTTTCACCCAGTGCTTGGTCCAGACCTGCAATCTCACCCATGCCCTGCGCCACGTTGCTTACTGCCCGCCAACCAGTAATTATTTTATTTCTTCTCGCGTCGGAATTAATTTTGATTAATCTTTCGGTTAAATTATTGTTACTTAAATATGATTTCGGAGAGATTTTGGCAAAAGCTATTTCAGTTTCCAATGATTGTAGTTGGTCTAAAATACGAAATGCCTTCAAAAATTTAACGGCTTTTTCATTATTTGTATTCGGCAAAATTCTGCCCAAAGTCGTCGCAATCTCAAGTAGTTCGTTTTTCTCAATTGGATTGGCAAACTTTGATTTTTTGTAATCGGTTAAAAGCGTTTCGGCGCGCGTCAGTAATTTGTCGGCGGCTTTAGCGTCTTTCAAATTTCCCAAGCTGCGAATCGCTGAAACGCGGACGCGCGAATCTTTATCCGACACAGCCGCGTTGAGCAAAAGATTGAAAGCGTCTTTATCCTCCGCCGCGCCGAGCGCGCGCGCCGCATTTGCCCGCGCGATTGCATCATTATCAGAGAGAAGCATCGCGCGAAGTTTTTCGTCGGCGATTTTTGAACGCAAGCGCGATAAAGTGTTTGCGGCATCGGCGCGGATGCGCGCGTCCGCATTAGTTAAAAATTCTGCCGCGACCGAATCGCCGCCTTCGGGTTTGGCGCGCAGAATTGCCGTAATTCCGAGTAAAACAACATCGCGGTTTGCCTGCGCGCCGCGATTATCTTCAAACTGTAAAGTGTCCAAAATTGCTTTGCCGAGTTGTTTTGATTTTTCGCTCCCAGCATTTGCCGCTGCGATTTTTCCCGCTGCTTCGACGGCGCGAGCGCGAATTTCTCCGGCATTATTCGTATTCTGCAATGCTTTCAAAATCGCGTCCGCGCCGTTTGCTGATTCTATTTCGCCGATTGCGAACGCCGCCGTTGCGCGAACTTTTGTATCCGAATCTTTTTCCAGCAAATCCGCTAAAAAAGGAATCGCCGCGTCTTTGCCGATTCTGCCGGAAGCAAGCGCGGCGCGGGCGCGCTCTTTTGCATCCTTGCTGTTTATCAAATCTTCCAGAGTTTTATCAAAGCGCAGTTCGTCTTCGGCGCGGGAGATTTGCACCAGGATATTTGTCGGAATTTGCGCCGCAACTTGCAGTGAAAGACAAACGCAAACAGCGAACCAGATTGAAAGAATCTTTTTCATTTTGATTTTCAGTTAAGCATTTAATGTATTCAAAGGAATTTCCTTCGGCGCGAGATTTTCGTTAAAAAATGCAATCACTTTCGCCCAAGCGTCTTTTGCCGCCGCCGCGTCAAATACTTCCGGTCGGGTGTTGTTGAAAAATGCGTGGTCGGCGTCGTATGCGACGGATTTGACGGGAAGAAGATTGCCTTTGGCAGTCAGTTCAAGCTGGCGCACTCGTTCGGGATTTATCCATTTATCCTTTTTGCCGGAGATGAAAAGCACCGGCGTTTTCAAATTTTGCAAAGTTTCTTCGTCGGGAATATCGCCGTAAAAAGGCGCGGCGGCGTTTAAGCCTTCGAGATGGCAGGCGGCTTGCAGCGCGTAAGTTCCGCCCATACAAAAACCTGTGATGCCGATGTGCAAAGCGTTATATTTTTCCTGCACGGTTGCAATCGTGTTTTTTATCGTATCCAGACCGTCTTCGAGTTCGAGCGCGTTCATCATCTCGCCCGCTTCCTGCGGATTGGCGGCGATTCGTCCGCGATAAAGGTCGGGCGCGATTGCCGTAAAGCCTTCGTCGGCGTAGCGGTTTGCAATGTCTTTGATATGGTCGTTTAAGCCCCACCATTCGTGAATAATAATCACGGTTTTGTTGTCCTCTTTCTTAGGCATTGCGACGTAAGCGGTCGTCGCGCCTTTTGCGGTGTCGAGATTTAAAGTTTCGTTTTTCATAAGTAATTAAAAATCCTCCAAAAGTTATTGAAATTCATTATAAACAAAACGGCGTGTTTCGGCAGAATAAAAACTGCCGCTTATTAATACGCCGCTCGCTCGTCTTTGAAAACAAATCTTCGCAAATGATTGAAAATAAAGTTTAATTTCAATTATTCGAGCAGATGTAGTATCTTAGGCAAAACATTCGACGGAGACAAAACTTTTTAAATCAAGTTTCGTCTGAAAAAACTTTACAAAATAAATCGGGAAAACGCGGCGCGTGTAAATCGTTGCTGCTTTTTAACTAAATAAAATTTATGAAACTACCGAAGATTTCGCTGACGTGGAAGATTATGATTGGCTTGGTGCTGGGAATTGTTTTCGGCGCGCTGATTCAGGAATTTAAGGACAGCTATTCAAAAGAACAGGTGGATTGGCTGCTCTCGTTTATCCGCTCATTTTCAAATCTTTTCCTCAATCTTATCAAGTCGATTATCGCCCCGTTGATTTTTGCCACGCTCGTTATCGGAATTTCCGGCACGGGCGACATCAAACAGGTCGGTCGTATCGGCGCGAAATCGCTTATTTATTTTGAAATCGTTACAACTTTAGCGCTGTTTATCGGACTGGCGGCAGTTAATATCGTCCAACCCGGAAAAGGCGTTACGCTTGCCGGAATTGTCAAAACCGAAGACAAAGCCGTTTTAGCCGAACGCGCCAAAGGTTTGGCTAAAGAGGCAACCGATGCTTCAAACCGCGCAGGCGAATTACGCGCTCAAGCGGCGACAAACCCTAACGCCGCCGCTGAAGCCGGACAACAATCAGCGCTCGCCGCGCAAAAAGCCGCCGATGCCGCCGCCGCTTCTGCCGCCGGATTGACAGCGCCCGAACCGACGGCTAAACCCAAAACATTCGGCGATATTATCGCGCATCTTTCGCCGACTTCCATTATTCAGGCGATGGCGGAAGGCGACGTTTTGCAAATCGTAGTTTTCTCCGTTCTTTTCGCGCTCGCCGTAACGAGCATCGGAAAAAAGGCGGATGCCGTTGTCAAATGGTGCGAGTCTTTAGCCGATATTATGTTTCGTTTCACGGAATTTATAATGAAATTTGCGCCCATCGGTGTCGGCGCGGCGATGGCTTATACGGTCGGGCATAGCGGACTCGGCGTTTTGAAAAATTTAGGAATGCTTGTCGCCACGCTTTATGGCGCGCTTGCGGCATTTATGCTGCTGATTTTGCTGCCGATTGCTTTGCTTTTCAAAGTTCCGCTTCGTGATTTTATTAACGCCGTGAAAACTCCGGCGACGATTGCTTTTGCAACCACATCGAGCGAATCCGCGCTGCCGAAAGCGATGGAAAATATGGTGCGCTTGGGCGTTCCGCGCCGCATCGTCGGTTTCGTTTTGCCGACTGGTTACAGTTTTAATCTTGACGGCACGACGCTTTACCTCGCTCTCGCGTCAATTTTCGTCGCGCAGGCGGCGGGCGTAGAATTGTCTTGGACTCAGCAAATCGTGATGCTTCTAACCTTGATGCTCACGTCGAAAGGTGTTGCGGGCGTTCCCCGCGCGTCATTAGTTATTCTTCTGGGAACGCTTGCCTCTTTCGCGCTTCCAGTCGAAGGCGTAATTTTAATTCTCGGCGTTGACGAGTTAATGGATATGGCGCGGACGGCGACAAACGTTATCGGCAATTGTCTAGCAACCGTTGTCGTCGCCAAATGGGAAAAGGCTTTTCGCAATGACGAGTGGCTGGCTGAAATGCGCGAACTCGAAGAAGTTACAGGACAAAACGCAATTGTGGCGGCTACTTGATTTGCTTTCGAGCATTCAATTTATTTTAGGTTTGAACAATAGCAAGAGGTTCAGGCGCGGGTTAATCAATTATGCGATTACCTGCGCCTGAATTTTATCGATAAATTAAAAACGCATCAAAAACCCAACCTGACTGTCCGCCGTAGGAAACCTGACACCATCGTCCGCGCCGATTTCCGATTATCGTATAAAATCTCTGGCAATCAATCAATTCAATTGTTTCGCCGTGCGGAATTTTTGCGATTCGCTCGCCCGAATCGGCGTCAGGCTCGGTGCGAAGAGCAAGAAATCCGTCGCCGGGCGAATTAACGCGCGCCTTCGGATTTGCAGATTGGTTTGGCGCGGAAAAAGGCTGCGAGTTTGTGTTTTGTTTCTGATTCTTTTGGTTCTCTACTTGTTTTTCGAGATTAGCCAGCTTTTCTTTTAGTGCGGCTGTTTCGTCATTCGTCGGCGTTTGTGAAGAGATTTGCGCTTGATTTGATGAATTCGAATTTGGCGAAACTACGTTTGATAAAACGACGCGAGAATTGTTCGATTCGCCTTGTCTTAACGAAAGATAGGCAATGATTCCAAACAAGCCCGCAGCGCCTATCAATAACAAAATGACAAGCACGGCGACGATTAAAAGACCTTTTCCTTTCCGAGGCGGCGATTGATTTGGAGAATTTACGGGCGGAAAAATCGTCGGGACTGAATCAGGCGGAACACTTATCCGAAACGAATTGTTTTCGCGCGACATTTGAACGGTTTTTTCCGCCTCCGGCAAAGCCATTAAACTTGCGCCGTCGGTCAGGCAAAACCTCAGCGAATCGTCGGTATAAGTGGTTTTGCAAACAGGACACTGTTTCATAGCTCTTCTGCCTCAAAATTCCAAAATCGTAAATGCTATATTTGTATATCCAAATTTGAAGTTTTTCAATCCGTTTTTACTTTCCGAATTCAAACTCGCCGAACGCTTCCGGCACGTGAAAACTCGGCTCAATCGTTTTCGTCGGCTGCCAAGCTAGATAGCCGCGTGTTTTTCCAGCGCCGACGCAGCGAAAAATATTTCCTTTCCAAAGGTCGCCCGCGCGCGGCGTTTTGCCGAACGCTTTCCAAGGGATTTTTATTGCCATTAAAACTTTGTCTCGCCCGATTTTCGCGCTCGACTGCATTCCCGACGAATAATCCCAATCGGTAATCCTTTCGTCCGTCTTCTGATAAATTCCCAAATCAATCCATTCGCCCGTCGGCGCGATTTCAAATTCGTAGTAATGACGAAAATCTTCCGCGTTCGGCGCGACGAAAATCTCGCAAACGTCTCTGTCCCAAAGCCCGCGCGTTTTCGTTTCCAAATTTGGTTTGTCACTGACAATCAAAGGTTCATCTCGATTTGCTTCAAAGCGAAGGTAAAGAGCCGTGTCAGACCAAAGCAGTTTCGCTTTAGCGCGTCGTCCGACGTTGGCTTTTTCACCCGACCAATAATTTTCGATTGAGGTTTCTTTCGCCTTTTTCCAAATTTTATTGTCGAGTTCAGCGATTGAAAAATCTTTTTTGATGTGCGCGATTTTTATTTTGTCAGTCATTTTGGCTTGCGAAAAACAAAACGTCCACGAGACGAGTATTAAGATAAAAATTGAAACCGTTCGTTTCATAAATTATTTGTTCTGTTTGAAAACCGTTTTCGCCGCCATTTTTGCCAGCTTCCAAGTTCTGTTCCAATCAATCGAGCCGTCTTTGTCGCGCCCTAGAAGTTTGTCGGTCAGAAGTTTTCGCAAATCTTTTCCCTCGCGCCTGAGCATAAATTCTTTGGCGAAAGGTTTCGCAGTTTCAAAGAAATTAAATTCCGGGTCGGTGATAATGCCGATGCCTTCGAGCGTCATCAGCGCGCGCATAATGTATGTAAAATTCGACGGCAAGCGAAACGGATAATCATACATCACGTCCGCTAAATCGTAGGTTAATTCTTTGAAATTTACTTCCTTGAGTTTCAAATTTAAGTGAAACTGAAACATCTTTTCGACGACGGGTTTTACAATTTCAGGATTCGAGCCGGGTTTCATAAAATCGAGGTCAATCAAATCCTGCGCTATTCCAGCTGGGTCTTTGGCAACAACGTGGAAAAATGCGTCAATCATTTTCCCTTGTAATTGCGGCGTAATGCGCCCGACCATTCCGAAATCGAAAAACGCTAATCTTCCATCCGGCATCACGAGCAGATTTCCCGGATGCGGGTCGGCGTGAAAAAATCCGTCTTCCAATAATTGTTTTAAGTAAGTGCGGATTAAAAGCCGATTTACTTTTTCAGGTGAAATGCTTAGAGCGCGAAGCTCGTCTAAAGCCGTAACTTTCGTGCCGTGAATAAACTCCATCGTCAAAACTCGTTCGGTCGTCGCATCCCAGTAAATTTTCGGAACGTGAACGTTTGTCCATTCTTTGAAATTGTCGCGGAAACGTTCGGCGTTTTTGCCTTCCGCCGCGTAATCCATTTCTTCGTGAACCGTTTCGTCAAATTCGCGCAGCATTCCAGCCCAATCCGCATTTTGATTTAAGGACGGAAAACGCTCGGCAAATTTGGCGATTTTTCGCATAATCTCGATGTCGCCACGGATTATGCTTTGCAGATTCGGACGCTGAATTTTAACGGCGACTTCTTCACCCGTAAAAAGTTTCCCGCGGTAAACTTGTCCTAAAGAGGCGGCGGCAATCGGCTCGACATCGAACTCCTGATAAACTTCGCCTATTTTTTTGCCAAGCTCTTTTTCGATTCGGGCAAATGCAATTTCATTCGGAAACGCCGGCACGTTGTCTTGAAGCTCGCCTAACGCTTTGACAAACGGCAGCGGCAAAAGGTCGGCGCGCGTTCCAAGAGATTGCCCGATTTTAATAAAAGTCGGACCTAAATTTATTAAATTGTCTTTCAGCCAGACGGCTTGTTTTTCCTGATTTACGACTTTGTTTTTCTCAGTGCCAATCAAATATTTGCGAAGCAGAAGCAAAAAATCGTGAACAAATGCGAGGTTTGTTTGATGAACGCGCTCGCCTAAAACAGCCAGCCACGTTAATCTTTTTGCCGTTTGCAATCTAACTTCGGAATGTTTCAGATTTTGCGCGTGGTGCAAATCGTACTGGTCGAGATAAAGATACAGCGCGAGGCTTCCGATAAGTTTCGAGACTTTCAAAAGCCGCAAATAGCCGCCCAAACCGTTATAATTTTTCTCGATAGCAGTTTCCTGCGCGGTTAAAGATTTTTCTTCGGCAACTAAATCTTTGTTGGAAATCTGCTTTAACGCGGGCAAAGGTTTTGATTCAACCAAAGCATTTCCATTGCCCGCGCCGTTTCCGTTTTCCAAAATCGGCTCAATCGTTTTTTCTTTAACTGCCAAACCCAAATTGTTATCTGCCATTTATAAATCCTTTCCGCTCGTGAAACTTTGAACTTATTTAGAATCACAAATCACGAAACGGTTTGCAAAAATTCGTGCGCGCTTTTTTCTCAAACAATATCCAAAGAATTCTTAACGCCGAGCCGTTTGAAATAGTTCAGCGCGCCGCTTGAGTCTCGCTCGATTTGCGCTTTTAATTCTTCGATTCCGCTAAACTTTCTCTCGTCGCGGATACGGTGCAGAAAACGGACGCGCAAAACGTCGCCGTAAAGGTCGCCTTGAAAATCGAAAATATAACTTTCAATCGAAGGCTCTTTGTCGCCGTCGAAAGTCGGACGCACGCCGACGTTTGTAATACTGCGCCGCCAGACGCCTTCAATTAAATTTGCCGTTGCGTAAACCCCATAACGCGGAATGACGCGATTTTTCGGTTTCAAATTCGCCGTCGGAAAACCGATTGTGCGTCCGCGCTGGTCGCCGCGAATGATTTGCCCTTCGATGCCGTAAGGACGACCGAGCATCGCGCGCGCAAGATTTACTTTTCCCTGTGAAAGAAGCTCGCGGATTTTCGACGATGAAATTCTCTGACCGCGCAGGGAAACTTCTTCTACCTCGTCGGCAAAAAATCCAAGTTCCGCGCTCATTCGTCGAAGAAGTTCGATATTTCCGCCGCGATTTCTGCCGAAAGCGAAACCTTTTCCCAAATAAACTTCTTTTGCGTGAAGTCGTTCGTGCAAAATTTCGCGCAAAAAAGTTTCCGCGTTTTGATTGGCAAAGTCTTTATTAAAACGAATGACAATTGCCTGCTCAATGCCCAAAACTTCAAATGCCGCAAGACGCTGGTCAAGCGTTTGCAGCAGCGGCGGCGTGTTTTCGGGAAACAAAACCGCGCGCGGATGCGGGTCGAAAGTTATCGCGGTCGGAACTGATTTTGTTTCACGCGCTCGCTCGACGACCGTTTGCATAATCCGTTGATGTCCGAGATGCAAACCGTCGAAAACGCCCAAAGTCAAAACCGTCGGGCGTGAGATTTTCGCGTTTTCCGTGCCGTGAAAAATTTTCATTTCAGATACAATTTCATTCC
>JALYZF010000219.1 GCA_030948995.1 Acidobacteriota bacterium | reverse complement strand
GTATAATCCGGCGCAGCTTCAGCTTCACTACATTGACAATACATTGATGGAATTTAACCAAAACGGACTCGACCCGACGAATCGCTGGGTGAATGTCAACAGCTCAGCCAGCGATTGGTATGCCCGGCAGTATGCAATGTATGTTTATACCGAGAACTCCACGACTGAATCGGGCGGCTCAAACGACATCCAGCATTTAAAGAACGTGCCGGACAGTTACGACGCCTTTGCCGAGCCGCTTAAGAATTTCTACGAAATGGCGATTTCCCTGCCCGGCGTCCGTTCGCAATTCCCGACGCCGCCTTTTTTGCCTCAGGAACAGGAAGCTGCCTTTCAAGCCGATTTGATTACCACAGTCGTTCACGAGTTCGGGCATTACGTCGGCATTTCGCACCACCGATTAAGCGGCGCCGAAAGTGAGGCGTCAAAAGTAGGCGGCGTTTTGGATTGCCCGATGCGTTATTACAATGAAAATGATTTGAAAGACTTTCAGAAAACCCGCGTTCTTAAACCTCGAACGCAATACTGCCGCATTGGTCAAACCGGTGTTAAAATAAAAAGCGTGCCAAACGGATTTATCACTGAAATTGTAAATGGCTTGGAGAAACAGGTTCAGGATTTTATTTACTTTGTTGATCCGGCAGGAACAGTTCCGGGCGATGATTGCTTCCACAAAATTGATGTTAAGTCTGACCCTTGAGCGATTGGAAAATTAACAAACCCAAAAATTAAGTCGAGAAAGGAGAATTGATATGAAATACAAATTTTATTTTATTACAGCGAGCATGATTGTTTTATTCCTCGCGGCACTTCCAGCATTCGCCGATTACAAAATAAAACAGCGCACCACAATGAGCGGGCAGCAAATTGAAAGCACAATTCTTGTCAAAGGTTCGCGGAAGAGAACAGAATCGGGCGGTTATATGGGAATGGGCGCGGATGTGGCAACCGTCGAGCAGTGCGATATGAAACGCAGCGTGACAATTAACGACGGTAAAAAACTTTATTTTATCGAATCGTTTGCCGATTCGTCTAACGACGCTTCAAACAACAATTCCGCAGCTACCAATGCAAATTCTCCGGTTACAAAAGGCGGCACGGTGACGATGACCTACAATGTTACCGACACAGGCGAACGCAAAACTATGTTCGGTTTGACGGCGCGGCATCTGAAAACTGTAATGACGATGCAGGCGTCGCCCGACGCCTGCTCGAAAAACGACATGCGCATCGAAACCGACGGCTGGTATATTGATTTGCCGCAGTTCGCCTGCCCGCTTCAAGCGCCGCAAAATCCGATGGCGCGCGGCGCGCGCGGCGGTTGCCAAGACCGGATGATTGTCAAACAAACCGGCGCGGGCAAAATCGGCTTTCCTTTGACGCTGACGCAAACAATCGGAAGCGGCGAAACCACTTTCACGCAAACAATAGAAACCCTTGAATTCTCCAATGCAACGCTCGACGCAGCGCTGTTTGACGTGCCGAAAAATTATCAGCTTGCAAAATCTTCGCAGGATTTATACGGCAAACCCGATATGAGCCAAATGATGAGCGGAATGAACAACGGCGGAAACGGCGAAGATTCGACGGCTTCGACAAAATCAAATTCCGTTTCGTCTAGCGCGAAACCGGCTGCGAAAAAAGCCGGAACAATTCGCATCGGCGTTCTTTTGCCGTCAAACAAAACTTCCGAAACAATCTCGCCCGAAAGTCTGCGCTCGTTAATTACTTCAAAATTAACTTCCGGTAACACTGAAGCTATCGCCCTCAATTCGCAAAGCGACGCGGCGGCGATGCAGTGCGATTATGTTTTGGCGATTGACGTTTCCAAATTAAAACAATCTGCGGCGGGCAAACTTGGCGGATTTTTGGGGAAAGCGACCGGCGTTGACGCTTCGGGAGCTCAGAAATTCGAGGCGCAGATTGATTACAAGTTAATGACGCCCGACGGACAAATCGCCGCGCAAAATAAAGTTGTGCAGAAAACCGAAGGCAATGCTGAAACCGCCGCCGAAACTGCTTTATCACAAGCCGCGCCGACGATTATTAGCGCTGCGGGAAAGAAAAATTGATTTAAGCGGGCGTATTCGCCTCCGGTAAAAATTTGCGTCGCTTGACTATCATTCGTCGTTTTACGAATAATAATCATTCGGCGCAAATTTTATTTTCCTAAATTATTTTTTTCTATAACCGTAAACTTAATGAGATATATTCCAAATTCCCCCGAAGAGCGCGACGAGATGTTGCAAATCGTCGGCTTAAATTCGGCGGACGAGCTTTTTCGTTCAATTCCCAAAGACGTTCAACTGAATCGAAAATTAAAAGTAACCGAACCGCTTGCCGAACTGGAAGTCATCAGCGCAATGGAAAAGCTGGCGGAAAAAAATTCCGCCGCGCGCAAAACTTCTTTTTTAGGCGCGGGCGCGTATTCGCATTATTCACCTACGATTGTTGACCATTTAATACAGCGTTCGGAATTTTTCACTTCTTATACGCCGTATCAGCCTGAAGTTACGCAAGGCACTTTGCAGTATATTTTCGAGTTTCAAACGCTCGTTTGCCAACTAACCGGAATGGACGTAGCAAACGCTTCGATGTATGACGGCTCGACGGCAATGGCGGAAGCGTTCCTTATGGCGCAACGCGTTACTCGCCGCGATAAAGTCGTCATCGCCGAAACCGTTCACCCGGAATATCTGGAAGTTGCGAAAACATACACGCAGCACGGAGATTTGCAAATTGAGACAGTCCATTTCGATAAAAAAACGGGACGAACTTTGGCGGATGATTTAAATAAACTCGACGATAAAACCGCCGCGCTCGTCGTCCAATCGCCGAACTTTTTCGGCTGCATCGAAGATTTGCAATCATTAGCAGACCGCGCGCACGAAGTCGGCGCGCTGTTTATTGTCGTCGTCACGGAAGCAATTTCTTTCGGTTTATTAAAATCGCCGGGCGCTTGCGGCGCGGATATTGTTGTTGCCGAAGGTCAATCTTTCGGAATCCCTTTATCTTACGGCGGACCTTACGTCGGGCTTTTCGCCTGCAAAGATAAATACGTTCGCCAGATGCCGGGCAGACTCGCCGGAATTGCTTACGACGCACAGGGAAATCGCGGCTTCGTTTTGACTCTGGCAACGCGCGAACAGCATATTCGCCGCGATAAGGCGACATCGAATATCTGCACTAATCAAGGTTTAATCGCGCTTGCCGCTACCGTTTATATGGAAACGATGGGCAAGCGCGGATTGCAGGAAGTTGCGATGCAGAACGCGCAAAAAACTGCGTATGCCGCGAAAAAGATTTCAGAAATCGAAGGATTCTCGCTGGCATTTAGCGCGCCTAAATTTAATGAATTTGTCGTTCGCGCGCCGCAAGACGCAAATCAATTGCTTGAACGACTCCGCACCGAAAAAGGAATCATCGGCGGCTTGGCTTTGTCGCGCTATTACAACGATAATCCAAATGATTTTCTCGTTTGCGTAACCGAGATGAATACTAAAGAACAGATTGATAATTTAGTCGAATCGATAACGGAAATTTAAAAATGGATTCCTTAAACGGCAATAGTACGAATCATCAAATTATTGGCGGAGATTGTCTGGACAGTTTATCTTTGCTTGAAACAAATATTGATTTAACATTTCTCGACCCGCCGTTTAACCAGCAGAAAGAATACGCTTCGTGCAAAGATGATTTGCCGGAGAAACAATACTGGCAGATGATACGCGAAGTTTGCGGGCAGATTTTTGAAAAAACAACCGACGGCGGCGCGGTTTATTTTATGCAGCGCGAGAAAAATGCCGAGCAAGTTTTGAGAGTTTTGCGCGACGCGGGCTGGACGTTTCAGAATTTAATAATCTGGAAAAAAATGACTTCTGCCGTTCCCGCACAGATGCGTTACGGAAAAGCGTTTCAAATTATTGCGTTTGCCACGAAAGGTAATCGTCCGCGCGTTTTTAACCGTTTGAGAATTGAGCCGCCGCTTTTGAAAAATCATAAATACGAGCGTGAAAACGGTTGTTTCGTAACGGATGTTTGGGACGATATTCGAGAATTGACAAGCGGTTATTTTGCCGGAGACGAAGCAATTAAAAAAGATGGCAAGCGTTTTCACAAACAGCAATCGCCGCTCGCGCTTCTTCTGCGAATTCTTTTGACTTCCAGCAAAAGGGGCGACACGGTTCTCGACCCGTTTGCCGGGACTGGAACGACGGCAATCGTCGCAAAACAGTTAAAACGAAATTCGGTCAGCATCGAAATTGACGGCGATAACGCAAAATCCATCGAAAATCGCCTTCTCTCTATGCGGCGGGCTGATTTAATCGATAGGTTTTTTGAACGTTATAATCATACGGAAAATCTGGCGGAAATTTGGGGTCGGAATTTTTCGATTTTACCGGCTGATTCCGTCGAAACGGCGAATGCTTGCCGAATTTAAAGAATATTTCAGTAACGACATCAGCATCGCAGATTAAATTTATCAACTCGATGGAGGGGTTATGGCGATAAACGAAGGACAAGTATATGAAGAAAAAATTCGGTCTATTTTGAAAGAAAAAGACCTGTATCCGCCTATCATAAAACACAATAACGACGCGGGCTTTATTCATCGAGGAGTTCCATATTTTATCGAGGTGAAAAATACAAACGCGCACGATTTCGGACAAAAGAAATTAATTTGGAATCAAATTGGCGGATGGCAATGGAACAAAAAGGACGAGATCACCGATTTATACGACGGCTATGGGATAATCGACAAAATCAAAAAAAATTTTATACCGAAAAAATTTACCGTTCGGAACGACGCTAATTTTAAGTCGGCGGACAGAGAATTTGACCAGACGAATTTTGAATCCGGCACGATTGAAATAGATGATTTTACCGCGATAAATCGATATTACGCGAAAAAAGATTGTTATTACATTCAGATAGAAGACCGCGGTTTTTATTTTCTGGAAAGAGACGATGCTGTTTTAGGCGGCAATATACAGCCGTTTAAGCCGAGAATTACAATGCGTCTGCGAGCAAAAAGACACCATCGCCTGCCGCATTATGATTACACATTTTTCGCTGTTTTGATTGCGTATCCGAAATCGGTTTTTTCTTCCCGGTATGATATTGAACCGCAAATCAACAAGGAATTTCCGCCAATCGTAAAAGATTTATAATTAAAAATTGAATTTATGAGTATTAAAAAAGTTACGCAGCACCCGACGCAGAACGAAGAATTGATTTTCGACCGTTCGCAAACGGGTAGAGTTGGTTACCGCCTGCCTAAACTCGACGTTGAAGAAACCAGCATTGACGATATTTTGCCGAAAGAATTGCGCCGCGACGATAATTTGTCGGGCGTGCCTGAAGTTTCCGAAGTTGATGTGATTCGCCATTTTACGCGGATGTCAACGTGGAATTTCTCGATTGATTTGGGAATGTATCCGCTTGGTTCTTGCACAATGAAATACAACTCGCGCTTGAACGAAAAAGTTGCGCGCATCAATGGGTTTGCAAATCTTCATCCCCTTGCGCCGGAAGCCGAAGCGCAGGGCGCGCTTGAATTGATTTATCGTCTTCAAGAAGATTTAGCTGAAATCACCGGGCTTCCCGGCGTTTCTTTGCAGCCTGCGGCGGGCGCGCACGGCGAGATGACGGGCGTGATGCTGATTCGTGCATTTCTTGATAAACGCGACGGCGAGAAATCCCGTGAGCGCCGCGTGATGCTGATTCCCGATTCGGCGCACGGCACGAATCCGGCGTCGGCGCATATGGCTGGATTTACCGTTAAAACGGTTAAATCCACCTCGGAAGGCTTAACCGATATGGAGCATTTGAAAATGCTCTGTGCCGAAGGCGGCGTTGCAGGACTTATGCTGACGAATCCGAACACGGTCGGAATTTTCGAGACAAATATCAAGGAAATCTGCGCCGAGATTCACGCGGCGGGCGGGCTTGTTTATATGGACGGCGCAAATATGAATGCTCTGGTCGGCGTCGCGCGCCCCGGAGATTTCGGCGTTGACGTTATTCACCTTAATTTGCACAAAACGTTTTCAACTCCGCATGGCGGCGGCGGTCCCGGTTGCGGACCTTGCTGCTGCACCGCCGAACTCGATCCTTTTTTGCCGACGCCGAGAATTGTCAAAGACGGTGAAAATTACCGGCTCGATTTCAATCGTCCCGAATCAATCGGGCGCGTTAAAGCGTTTTTCGGCAACTTCGGAATGATGGTTCGCGCGCTCGCATATATTTACACGCACGGCGCGGAAGGTTTAAGAGAAGCCACAGAAGCGGCAGTCTTAAATGCACGCTACATCGGTCATCAATTGGTTGAAGAATTCGACAAACCGTTTGCCGCCGATTCGATGCACGAAGTTATTTTCTCGCACAAAAAACAAACTAGACGAGGGGTTCATACATTGGACATTGCAAAGCGTTTGATTGATTACGGCTTTCATCCGATGACGATTTATTTTCCTTTGATTGTCGAAGGCGCGATGCTGATTGAGCCGACCGAATCGGTCGGACGCGCCGACCTCGACGCTTTTATCGACGCGATGAAATCAATCGCTCAGGAAGCGGTTGACAATCCCGAACTCGTTATCGGCGCGCCGCATTCGACGCGCATCGGCAGGCTTGACGAAGCGACGGCAGCGCGTAAACCAATTCTGCGCTGGAAACCGGATATGGAAACTTTGTCAAAATCGGCTTGAGATTCGGATGATAAGCAAATTAATAATCTTGCTATCACTGAATTTACAAATCGTTTAATAGATAATCATCAATATCACATTCGCTATGACCAGAATTATAGCAATGCCGGTCAAAACATAGGACAGTTGTTTATTCCCCGGACGGATAAGCGCGCCGATTCCGAGGATAATCATCGCCAGCGGCGACATCACGCGGCGCAGAGGTTCTTCACCGCGTGACCATTCATACAATTGGACTGAACCAATCACTGCAAAAACTGCAATAATAATCATCCAAATAACGCGCATCGTCTGAATCGCCTTTGCCCTTTTCGCATCTACGTCTAAATCGTCCGGTGTGTTTTCCATTTTCTATATTTGATTCTCCATTTGATAAATTTCGGGGCTTTCCGCCTGTTTTTGTCGCCTTATTCTAACCTAATAAATTCCCGAATAGCACGCTTAAAACCAAGAATTAAGAAATTTCACAGCTTTTGTTTATAATAAAAGAAGATTACTTACGATTTACCGTTTAATGAAAGAAGAATTACGCAACAGAATTTCGCAAGCCGCGCTCAAAGAACGTCTTTTAAGCACGGACGAGCCGCGCACGACCGTTTCATTTTATAAATATCACCCGATTGAATATCCGTCGCAGTTTCGTGACGAACTTTATAAAAATCTCGAAATACTCAATGTTTTCGGGCGCATTTATATTGCGACCGAAGGCGTCAACGCGCAGGCGAGTGTTCCGAGCGAAAATTTTGAACAATTCAAAAAATATCTTTACTCGTTCGATTTTCTCAAAAATGTTCGCCTCAATGTCGCGGTCGAAGACGACGGCAAATCGTTTTGGGTTTTGCAGATAAAAGTGCGGAAGAAAATCGTCGCCGACGGCATTGACGACCCGACATTTTCAATGGAGCGCAAAGGCAGGTATGTCAACGCCGCAGAGTTTAATGAGTTGACGGAAAACCCGGAAACCGTCGTCCTCGATATGCGAAATTATTACGAATACGAAGTCGGGCATTTCGACGGCGCGCTCGAAGTTCCGTCCGACACTTTCCGCGAGCAGTTGCCGATGGCGGTCGAAATGCTTGCCGACAAAAAAGATCGACCAATTATTATGTATTGCACGGGCGGAATTCGCTGCGAAAAGGCGAGCGCCTATTTGCTGCACAATGGTTTCGAGAATGTGTTCCATCTCGAAGGCGGAATTATTGAGTATGTCCATCGGGTAAAAGAACAAAATCTCGAAAATAAATTCAAAGGCAAAAACTTTGTTTTCGACGACCGCTTAGGCGAGCAGGTTACCGAAGAAATTATAAGCCATTGCCATCAGTGCGGCGAAAAATGTGCAACTCACGTCAATTGCGAAAACCGCGCGTGTCATCTTCTTTTTATACAATGTGCGAGTTGCCGCGAGAAATTTGCCGCCTGCTGCTCGGATGAATGCCGCGAAATAAACGCTTTGCCATTTGAACGGCAAAAGGAGTTGCGGCGTGGTCAGCAGAGTAAATCCAATTTGTTTAATAACAGCCAGAAGCGCGTCAGGTTAAAATTTAAATAAATTTCTTTTCACACGAAAAAGCGGCGAGTTTTATTCTTTAACTCACCGCTTTTTAACTTTTCTCCAATAAAGGTTTTTACAAATTAAGGCTTGCGATTTGTCGCGCCCTGCACGATGCGGGAATTGACGATTTTGCCTGCCGCGTCGAGCGTTACTTCAACGATTCCGCCCGTTGAATCCTGCAAACGTCTAACGGTTTGACCTGCGCTGTTGGTGGTTTCATTGACAACTCTCAAACCCGTCGCCGCCGTATCGAGAACCGAGCCGATTGTGCGCTGGTTGACGACTTTGCCGGTCGTATCCAGAGTTTTCTCGACAATGTTTCCGGTCGTATCGAGCGTTCTCTGCACGGTTTGACCGAGCGTGTTGATTGTTTGGCTCAAAACGCCGCCCGGTTGAAGCGCCGTGTTTGCGACATTTCCGACCGTGCCGACCGTATTGTCAACCGTCGTCAAAAGCCGTTCGAGAATCTGCGGGTTGCGGTCAATTGTCGTCAACGTACGGTCTATAATATTCGAGACGTTATCGAGACGGACTTTAAGCAAGACTTCAGCGCGCACGCCTTTAATCGTCAATTTTACTTTGTCAATTCCAACGTCCGCGCCTGCCGTCAACTGCAAAAGATTGGCAAGCCGCGCGTCGAGCGCAACGTGCGCCCGCAGATTGTCAACTTCCAAAGTTATCTCGTCAACCGAAAGATTCGGCACGTCGAGCAGAACATCCGGGTCGCCGCTCGCCGCTTCCTGCGCGCGACGCTGGCTGGCTGCGCGCTGTCGCTGCTCGTCTTCCTGCGAAAGTGGACGCACGCGCGAGACCGGCGTCGGCGTCGTTTGCGGTCGCGCCGTGTTGGTTCTGGTCGTAATACCCGTGTTCGCGTCGCCCGTGTTTGTCGTCGTTTGCGCCGAAACCGAAATTCCGCACAAAGCAATCGCTGAAATCGCCACAAAATAGAAAAAAATTTTCACTGTTGTTTCCTCCAAGTTTTCAAATATGCCTTTGTGTCTTACAAAGGTGCAAAGTTTATACAAAAATTTATTTTAGCTGTTCTCAACTGTTACGGCGCGGCTTGCCGATTTGCGCGGTTTTGTTCGATACGCTGCCGTATGGATTCGAGCGAGCCGCGAAAAGTTACGTGACCGAAAACGCCGCGCAGCAGCACGTCAATCCGCTCGGCGCGAACTCCGACGCCGACTTGCACGAGCAGATTGCCGCGATTGTCGTCTTTCAATTCGACGGCGGTCGAACGCGCAAAATTCGTTTCCGTAATGCGTTCTTCGGTTATATTCAATTCTGAATTTTCATTAGCGGTCGTTTGATTTGCAGTCGTCGGTGCGGTTTGCGTTTGAGCGAATATTGTAAGGCAAAAAATTACTGTAAAAATTGAACCGAGAAAAAACTGTTTGAGTTTGCGGAAGTTCATTTTGTTTTTATTATTGACGAAACTTAACTTACCTACGGCTTTTTGTTTTGGTTGTTCGGCAAGGGTATTTTATTAACTACCGGCGGCGCGCTGCCGGAGTTTTGCGGCTGATTTTGATTTGCCGGCGCGTCCTCGGAGATTGGAATCTCACCTAATGCTTCGGCAACGATTTGTTCAATGTCGGCAAAACGGCTCGTGATGCGAAGCTGTATTCCGATGTTGCGATAAGTTACGCCCGGCTCGACGGGTCGCGGCAAATTCTGACGGTCGGCTTCCCAGACGGTTTTGCGTTCCGGTCGTCCGGTAAACTCCACCGTCGGATTCGGCACAACGTCGAATTTTAATTCGCGCGCCGTCACGGTTGCCGTAATTGCTAAATCGGCGTTTTTTGTTTCCTCGTTCGTTTGCTTATTCGCCGCAATCGCGGTTTGCGTTGTTGCCGGTTGCGACTGTCGCTGCGCGTTTGCATCAACAATAAATACCATCAAACAAATCGCCGCCGGTAAAGACGCAAATTTTATTTTTCCTTTTAAATACATATTTCACCGCCCGAAACGTTTCGGAATTTTTAGAGTATATCAGAAAAATTTTAGAATTCGAGATTTTATTTTATGTAATTTTTGGTAAATTTCTCGAAGTTTGTTTTATGAATTTTACCGTCGCTTCCCTTTTATTGAAACCGTAATTTTTGAAAAACCGATTTATTCAATTGACCGGAAGCCTGTTTTATTTTTTATTTATGATAAAATTGTTTCGTCCTGATTTTCTGTTTCTCTAATCTTTGGTTTTAGCAATAATGGCAGTCGGAATCATCATCCACGTTTCGGTCGGCGAGGAAAAACGCACTGAGTTTTTCTCGGATAAAAATATCCGCATTGGCGCGAGCGAAACGAGCGATTTACAAATTCACAATAATAAAATCGCAACGCGCGGCACGTGGCTGGATTTGGAATTTTCCGACGACGTTTACCGCGTCATAAATTTTCAGCCGTCCTTGAATCTACAGCATAACGGAAAACCGCTCCGCCGCTTTGTCGCAATCGTGGACGGCGACCGCGTTGATATTCCGCAAACTGATATTTCCTTTTCGTTTTTTTCGCTCGAATCAAAATCGTCTTTAATTACAACTAACCGCGAACTTCCGCACGTCGCGCCGTTTATCGAAGCCGCCGCAATAGACGCGGGCATCTCGTCGAAACCTGACGACGCCAAAGCGTTTTTGCGTGAATTTGTCCGCGAACTATCGCGTGAGATTTCTTGGGTGACAAAACTCGTAGTGCTGGCAATCGTCGTCGGTTCAATCGGCGGAATTTTTTATCTCGGCATTGCTTTTAATAAAGAGCTTCAAAAAAATCGCCAGCAAGCCGAGCAAAATAACGAAATCGTTCGCCAATTGCAAGAAAGAGTCGCGCAAACCAACGACCAGATTGGTGAAATTGACAAAACCAACAAAGACATAATCAAAACTGTTTCATTAGCGCCGAATCTGCGCGTCGAATACGGCAACGGCGTATGTCTTATCGTTGGCGTTTACGACTTGGTTGACCGCAAAAACGGTAGGACGCTGCGCTATCCAGACCCGCAAAATTTCCAACCAAGTCCGTACGAGCAGGAACAGCCTTTGAGCGAAGAAGGAAATGCGCCGACTACTGCCGCCAGCGTCCAGATGGGCTTGACGACCGAAGGCAACGGCACTCCGGTCGAGTATGATTTTATCGGCACGGGTTTTCACGTCGGCGGCGGCTATATTCTAACTAATCGCCACGTCGTTCAGCCTTGGGAAGAAGACGACCTCGTCAAACAAATGATGAATCAGGCAAACGGACGCGCGCGCGTCAAAAGGCTCGTGATTTATTTTCCGAATTTTCCGCAGCCGTTTCCGCTCAAAGTGCGACAGCTCGGCGCGAGCGAAGATTTAGCCGTCGGCTCGATTGACTTGAATCTCGTTTCGCCCGATATTCCGGTTTTGCCGCTCGAAGGAAATTCCGAAGCAGTTTCGGTCGGCAAAACCGTCGTAACGATGGGCTATCCGAACGGTCCCGACCGCCTTCTGGCGATGGTTGACGACTCCGAAGCCAAATCAATCAACGCGCGTTTCGGCGGCTCGCGTCAATCGCTGATAAATTATCTGGCGCAGTCGCGCAAAATCGTACCGCTAACGACGCAAGGCGCGATTACCGATTTAGATTCGCGCCGAATCGTTCACGACGCCAAAACTGCCGAAGGCGGTTCGGGCGCGCCATTATTTGGACAGACGGGAAAAGTCATCGGCGTCAACTTCGGCGTTTTCACCGAAAGCACGGCGGCGAATATGGCGATTCCCGTTCGCTTTGCCGTTGATTTATTGAAAAAAGTCGGCTGGAAATCGCCCGAAGAATTAAAGAATGAAGCCGCAACGCAAAATCAAACCGCCAGCGCGAATACGGCGACGCAGGTAAAAGCGCAATAACAGTGGTAAGTGGTAAACGGTAATTGGTAAGTTCTTTAAATTAATTTTGTAATTTAAATCAAACTTGCCTTTCATTTACCGTTTACCACTTACCGTTTACCACTAATTATGGATTTAGTTTTTTCAAATATGCTTCATCGACCGGCGCGGACGATTGTCAGCGTTCTCGGTATTGCAATCGGCGTTCTTCTGATTGTTTTTACAATTGGTTTAGCAAACGGAACTTTGCGCGAGCAGGCGAAACGCGAGGCGAATGTCGGCGCGGAGATTATGTTCCGCGCGGCGGGAACAATCGGAATCAGCGGCTCGGCGACTTTTCATCTACCGCTCGCGCTCGTGCCGGAAATAAAAAGCGTCGAAGGCGTCGAAAAAGTCGTCGCCGTCGGGCAGAACAGCGTTTCGGCAAGCGATAATAACAGCGGCAGCCGTTTGATTGAAGGCATTAATTTTGACGAATATGCTGGCGTTGCGGGTTTGAGAATTATCGAAGGAACAAGGTTTTCCGGCGCGGGCAGCGAAGCGATTGTAGATACGGCGTTTCAAAAACAAAAGAATTCTAAAATCGGCGATACGATAAAACTCTACGACCGCGATTTTCGGATTGTCGGAACGTATGAACCGGCAGCCGGAGCGCGGATAAAAATTCCGCTCGCCGAGATGCAGACGCAATTAGGCGGCGAGGGCAAAGCGTCGGCGTTTCTGGTAAAAGTTAAAGAAGGCGCGAACCCCGAACAAATCGCGCAAAATCTTCAAGCGAAATTCCCCGACGACCAGATAATTTTAACCAAAGATATTGAGGAACTTTATATGTCAGGCGTTCCCGCGTTAAATGTTTTCCTAAATGTCATTATCGGCGTCGCGGCGGTTATCAGCGCGCTTGTCGTTTTGCTGACGATGTATACGACCGTCACCGAGCGCACGCGGCAAATCGGCATTATGAAATCTCTCGGAATGTCGAACGCCGGCATCGGCTGGATTATCACGCAGGAAGCGCTGCTGATAAGTTTTTGCGGCATTATCGGTGGGATTCTTCTAACGGTGATTCTACGATTTTTGCTGACGCGAGTTACGACTTTGGAAGTCGAATTAAGCCCGCTCGTCTGGACTATTACATTAATAGTCGGTCTCGCGGGCGGCGCAATCGGCGCGCTTTATCCGGCTCTGCGCGCGGCTCGGCTCGATGCGGTCGAGGCTTTAAGTTACGAATAGCGGGGAGAGTTAAATTTAAGATTAGTGTTTTCTAGGTTTCAGATGTGTCTGAACGTCAACGTGCTGAATTTTTAAGACGACGCGCACCGTGTCCGAGCGTCCGTCAAGAGTTGCCGGAACGAACGGCGCAAAATCGGGATTATTCTTTAGAGCGTTTTCCAGCTCGCGGACGGCGCGGCGGTCGCTCGAAGGTTCGACAACTTCGGCAATCTGCGCCAGACCGTTGCCGAAGACGTCCGCTACGACGACCACTTCATCATCCTTCATATTGCCGCGCACGAGCGATTTAGTCAGCGCAATCAAAGCGCCTTTCGGATTGACCGAAGGCGAATCGCCTGAAACGGAAAGCCGCGCGGCGGCATAATCAGATGCCGTCAATTCAAATTCATTGCTAATGGTCGAAGAATTATTAGACAACAAAACCGTCGGTTTATTAAATGTCTGAACTCGCGCAAGTTCTGTATTCTGTCCAATGTCTCGCGCCGCCGACAGCAAACTCCACAATAAAGTCAGACCGAAAACCAGCGTTATCACCGTCGCAATGCTGTATGGAATAAGATGAATTTGCATCCACGCGCGCAGAGACTCTGTAAAAATACTCGACCGTTTCTGCCGAGCCGTTTCAAGTTCGTCGGCAACGCGATTTCTGAGGGAAACCAGCAAATCTGCGGGCATCTGCGGGCGCGATAAAATGCGTAAATCGTGGCGTACCAATTGGAAATCAGACAATTTCTGCCGACACAAAGGACACTGCGCCAGATGAGCGTCAACTATCGCACGCTCATCCGTCCTCAAAATATCGTCCGCGTAAACCGACAAATTAAATTGTATATTTTCGCATTTCATTTTTTTCTATCAAACTTCGGCTTTGAAATTAAATTTTCATTTTTTTTCAAATCCGAAATTCGCAATTGAATGACTGACTGACCCCGGCTGTTTCTCTGTTTAGCAGAAAAACAACGCTTTGTTCGCGACAAGTTTCGAGAAGTATTTTTTCTTCGACCTTTTTCGTTGTTGCTGATTCATTTTCAAATAAAGCCGAAAAATTAAATTTTCCTCGTCAAAACTCACCTTGAATTGCTTCGTCACCTCTTGACCATTTCGTTTGGCACCGATTTTTAGCTTAAAGTGAAACCGGGGCGAGTCAATCATCCACTCTTTGAAGATGTCAGATGCTAGTTTCTATTTTTTTACTAACCTCCAACATCTAATCTCTCCTTTTCAAATATCTTTTAATCGCCTTCTCAATTCTTCGCGCCCGCGCGCGATGCGCGATTTAACCGTTCCGACGTTTATGCTGAGCGTGGCGGCGATTTCTTCATAGCTCAATCCTTCAATGTCACAAAATACAACGGCTTCTCTGAAAATTTCCGGCAGACTTTGCAGCGCGTTCCGCAAAGCCGTTTCGCGCTCGCGTTGTAAAATATCTTCTTCCGGGCTGGCAGAATTGCTCGAAAACGTTTCGCTCAAAGGCGTCTCGCCGTCTCCGATTGATGCGTCGAGAGAAATCGTGCTTTCCCGACGGCGGCGTGTCCACCAGCGAAAACGGTTGCGCGATTCGTTAACGGCAATTCGGTAAAGCCAAGTTTTTAAATCTGCCTCGCCACGAAAATTTTTTATCGCTTTTAAGGCGTGCAGAAAAGTTTCCTGCGTCAAATCCGCCGATTCTTCCGCGTTTTCAGTCAAACGATAAAGCAAGGCGTAAATGTCTGCCGAATATCTGGTAACAAGCAAATCAAAAGCCGCCGCGTTGCCCGTTTTTAATCTTTCAATGAACTCGTCTTCAGCCGTCGAACGAACGGAAGTCAGACTTGTCGCCCGCGCAACCGTCGTTACTTCCTCTTCGTCGAAAGTCATTGCCTTGCTGAAGAACATCCGCTTTTTCCCTTTTGCGACGGGCGAATTTCAAATTGCTTGTCCGCTCTTTTTCAAGCGAGCTAAACTGTTAGACACCGTTTTTTTGAAATTGTTCCCGTAAATTTTATTATTTTTTATGTAAGCGGTTTTCATTGCTTTTAACAGCCTGCTCTAATGAACTTTAATCCGCCCAACCTTGAACTCGTTTGTGTTTTACGATAAATTGACTTTTTCGCATAAAAAACTTTAAGACAATTATATAACGAATCAGCAGTAAAAGGATTGCAAAATATTTTAAGATGGAAAGAAAAAAAAGACGGATACCGCAGCAATTTCAAACTCCGGCTCAGGAAAATAAGCCAAAGACGGTTTACCAAGACGAATTTCAATCGAACGTCGGAAAGAAGGTTGAAGATTTAGGCAAAAAAGTTGAAGGCAGCGGCAGGAATATTCTTTACGCGATTGCGGCGGCGCTTGCTTTAGCCGCTTTAATCGGAATCTTTTACACTTGGAGCAAACGTTCGGAAGCGACGGCACAAACCGCGCTCGGCAAAGCGATTGAAACGTCTCAGGCGCAGGTTACAAGTTCGCCCGTCCCCGCCGGCTCGACCGCTAAAACTTTCAAAACCGAACGCGAACGCGCCGAAGCGTCCATCAACGAATTCCAAGCCGTTGCCGACAAATACGGCAGTCCGGTGCAGGAGAAAGCTAAATATTTTGTCGCAGTCAATCGCCTGTCAATTGACCGCGCTGCGGCAACCCAAGAACTCGAAGCGTTATCGAAAACAAGCGGCGAAGTCGGAACACTATCGAAATTCGCGCTCGCACAGGCAAAAGTCGGCGACGGAAAATTAGATGAAGCCGCCGCGCTTTATCAGGAACTCGCCGCGCTCGATAATCCGGTCATCTCTAAAGACACTATTAATTTCGAGCTAGCAAAAATTTACGAAAAGCAGGGTAAAAAAGCGGAAGCCGCCGATTTATATTTCAATATCGCCAAAGCCGCCAGCGAAGCCAAAGATACCGAAGGCAAAGCAATTACGATGACGCAGACGGCGCGCGAAGCGAAACAAAAACTCGAAGCATTAAATCCTGACAAAGCCAAGGAAATCAAGGAAGCCGAACCTGATTCTCCGCTCGGCGGTTTGCCTTTGGGAATGTAATTTCGATATGAGCGGACAACTAACTAAAAATCTCGCCCGATTAGTCGTTTCTAAGTAGCAAAGTTTGCGAGGAAAATCATAAGGAGTGTCGGCAAAAACGGCGGAAGTCGCGCAGGCGAAAACTTCTGCGGCAACAACTTTTTCAGACAAAACAATCGGCATACGAGTTTCGCCGAACAATTATTTCGTCGCGCTTTTTCTGGCTGTTTTCCTCTCCGCATTACTGATTTACCTGCAAATTGATTCGGCGGGAATTCTGGTTTTTGGCGTAAGTTTAACGATTCTTCCCTTTCTCGCGTGGACTGACCGCGTTATTTTCGACGGCAAAACGCTGCGGCGCACCGGGTTTTTGCCGCAGCTTTGGGCGAAACTTAATAATTCAAAATCCCGTCTGAAAATTTCCGACATCGAGCAAATCGAAACGCAGGCATTGCGCGCCTTGAAACGTGGAGGAAATGTTTTTTACCGTTACCGAACTTTGATTTCCGGCAAAGGCAGGCGCATCGCGTTTGCTTCGGGCGGCGAAGATTATCGCCGGATGATTCACGCCGTTTTCCCGCTCGTGCCGGAAAATGCGCTGGACAATCGTTCAATTGAACTGCGCGATTATTTAAGCGAGCCGAAGGAAACTTTGATGAAAGCGGAATTTGCAAGAATTCCTTCGGCGGAAGTTTTAGAAGGTTCTTTGAACAAATTAAAAGCCGCCGATAAAAAATTGCAGCGAGTAAATTGGCGAAATAAACAGTTAAGCGGCGAAGAGCAGGAAAAAGCCGATTATCTGCAACAGCTTGGAAATGAACTGCGGCTTTCCGGTTATCTTCTGCAAGCTCTCGAAGCATTTCGGCGCGCTCTTTTTCTGAATCCGAACGACGCGCGGCTGATATTCGATTTTGCACGCTGTCTGCATTCCTTTGCCGGAACAGAACAGGACGAACGCTTGACCCGTCGGGCTTTTGCCGCGCTTCGTCTGGCAGAACGCCGCGCCGAAGATGACGGCGAAGTCTTATCGCGCTTGGGCGAAAGTTACTTTCAATACGGCGATTGGCAACGTGCGGCGGCGGCATTTCAAAAATCGGTCGGCGCGGCAAATGAAAATTTTCGTTCCGTGCGTGGTCTAGCTGAAATTGCGCTTCGAGAAGGCAAAATCGCGCACGTCATTCATCATTTTTCAACCGCTAATCGCCTAACCGAATCTACGGCAATGCGGCGCTGGACGCAAAACGAATCGAATTATTTCGCGCGCCTTAATTCCGACGACGAATATATGGAAATGGAAGTCAGCCGCGTCAATCTGCTCGAAGGCTTGGAACGCTCGAAAAAAACTTGCCTGCAAATCGCGCTTCTGAGTTTTCCCGCCATAATTATCGGCGTCGCGCTCAAAGAAAAAATAATGGCTGATGTCGGTTGGACGATTTCCTCGCTCGCCCTGCTAGTTTGGACAGGTATTTTAATCGGTCAAAACTTGTTCGCCTCTCGCATTCCACTCGATTTTGAAACCGAAGAATGAAAACAATTACACACTTTCAAATTACGAATGTTTGGAGCATTTTTCTAATTCGTAATTTAAAAGCGCGTAATTAACCGAAATTTATGCAGTCAATAATTGATTTTCTTCATCAAGCAAGAGATTTTCTCAATCCGAAAATTTTAATTGATAACCTGCTCGCAACTTTTGGCGATTACGTTTATTTCGCGTTGTTTTTTGTCGTCTTTGCCGAAACGGGATTAGCGGTCGGTTTTTTTCTGCCGGGCGATTCCCTGCTGGTTGTTTCAGGGCTTTTTGCGGCGGCGGGAAAACTTAAAATTGCTTTTGTGCTGCTGGCGTTTTTTCTCGGCTCGGCAATTGGCGACAGCACCGGATACTGGACGGGCAGAACAATGGGCAAGACGCTTTTCAACCGCGAAAATTCTTTTATCTTCAAACCGAGCCGCGTCGAAAAAGCAAAAGCGTTTTTTGATAAATACGGCGCAAAAACCGTGATTTTGGCGCGCTTTGTCCCCGTCGTCCGCACGTTTGCGCCGCTTGTCGTCGGCGCAACCGAGATGCCGTATGTTAAATTTCTAACTTTCAGCTTAATCGGCGGGCTGCTCTGGATTACGATGATGGTTTTGGCGGGCTATTTTTTAGGCGGAGTTATCGAGCGCGCTTTTAATATCAAGCTCGAAGACCACATCGAAAAAGTCGTCATCGTCGTTGTCTTTTTGTCGATTCTGCCGCCGCTCATCGAGTTTTTAAGAGCGCGTTTCGGCAAAAAAGAAACGGTCGAAGCGATTGAAAACTAAATGCCGGAAATTTCTCCGGTTTGACTTGACGCGCGAAAGTAACATAAACTTTGAAAGTCGAATTTATCGGGGCGTAGCGCAGCACGGTAGCGCGCTCGGTTCGGGACCGAGAGGTCGGATGTTCAAATCATCTCGCCCCGACCATTTATTTACAATAGTTTAGTGGCATCGTATAGATGCCTCTTTTCTTATTCCCACCTAAATTCACACCAAAAACAAACGTTAAGTGAAAAAGACTGCAATCGAATAGGGGTGTAATTTGTTTTGCTAAGAAAAATTGGTTTGCTCTAAATTTCTGCTGCCTTTTCCGCCACTTCATAAGCACAGATCAATACAACACTTTGAATTGCTTAATGATTTTTATTACCTATTTCACCGCGCGTTGCGGCTAATACTAAACCCGGCTCAATCATTAAATTGATTAGAAAATGCGCAACGATACAAGGCGCGAGACTGCGCCCGGAAGCTATATATACAATTGCCAGCGCAGTTCCTAAAAATCCGGTAGCGATTGTCGCCCCTAAAGCTGCTCGGATGCTTCGACCAAATAAACCCCATACTCCGTGCATTAAACCAAACAATAGTCCCGACAAGAGAATCTGTGAAATCACACCCGTTCCCGATGCCGATAAATAATCCATCAACAATTTGCGGAACACCAATTCTTCCAAAATACCTGCAAATATAGCAACCGCGACGGCAAGCAATTTAAGCCAGCTTGGTCGAAATAAATTAGCGCGGACGGACGGCAGCCGGATACTAAGCAAGACGAATACTAGCGTCACGACAAGAGCAAAAATCCATCCCAAAACAGTACCGCTTTTATCCGCGCTGAATCCAAGATAAACCACGAATTTCTGACCGTTTTGAAGGAAATTGAGAATCACAAAGATTCCTTCAAACACAGCAAGCGCCGCTAGAATCAGTGCAGCCTTTATTTCAGATTTTCTGGTTTCGTTCATAACATCTGAGCGCGAAGTCTATTTATTCACAGCCCGATTACTATTTGGCAAAATTTAAACCGTGCAATACGATACGCTTTTTACAATAGTTTGTTCAGTTGATTCTAAAATCCTTAGTCAGTAATTAAACTTTGATTAACCTTTTCAAATACGTAAAGCGCCAATCGTTTACAAGTAAAGCTTCCTTTGGTAACACAAAATCACGCTACTACTGTATTTTGAATTGAAATCTTACAAATGAGGTCATTCCAAAATTTCTTTACAAAGTATTTCTATATATGCCAAGTTGCCGAATATCAATTTCACATCGGCTGACAGATTATTTGCCGGCGAGTTGTGATTTATTTAGTTCTCTTTGTTTGAAGTTTTTGTATTTAATCCTTTTAACACTGCCGACGACCATAGGGCGAGTGATTCGCCTGTCTTGCGATTGTGTTTGATGGCAGCTTTATTATAAGTCGCAAGCAGCTTTCTTTGATTGCAAATACATTCAACCAACTTTGCCCGCCCGAATGTTTTCTCAATTGTTATCGCCATCTTCCA
Source organism: Acidobacteriota bacterium (assembly GCA_030948995.1). GTDB lineage: Bacteria > Acidobacteriota > Blastocatellia > Pyrinomonadales > Pyrinomonadaceae. Next base: position 1,186 of record JALYZF010000219.1, on the reverse strand, counting down.
GCCAACCGTATACCACGGACCTTGTATGCCGTAGAATGAACGCGCAACTTTCGTTCTTTCTTCTACGGTCAGTTTGTTACCGAGTATATCGAGAAAGAACTTTTCAACCGTTTTCAAGTCGTTGTTAAAATTCGCCACGTCTTTATCCCAACGCGCACGCTCGTCGGGCAGACTGACGGCGTGCGGGTGAATATCGGGACCACCTGCTGCGGCAAGCATTGCAAAGCCTTCACCGAACGCGCCGAGCCACAGAAAGACATTCTGCGCGTCAGCGGATAATTTTTTGATTTCGTCCGCCGTCTTCTTTGTCGGACAGCCGCTTCCGTAGCCGATATGATGAAGTTCGTGCGAGAGAGTATTCTCAAACTTTTCTTTGCTTACCTGCGGGTCGAGATAGAGAAAAATTGCCGGGTCGGTATCTACATCGAAGACAAAGCTATTCGTTTTGGGTTTGATTTCGGGATAGATTTTCGCCCTGATGCGTGCGTCTTTCGGCAAATATGCGAGTGCCAATTCCGCTGCTCTGTTTGTATCGGCGCTTTTCCATTCGGCAAGTGTTTTAGCCAATGCGGAAGCCTGTTCGGCAAGACCGTCGGAGAGAACAAAAGTTTTAAATTCGGTATCTTCAAATGGGCGCTGCATCGCCGCTTCCCTTTTCTTCAGACGGACATACCCTTCGCTTGTAAAAAGTCGCTGCCAATCGGCTTCATCGATAGTTTGATTTGCTCTTCTTTTGGCGAGAATGGCAAGCACGGCTTCGGCTTCGTCGGTGATGACGCGGACATTCACTCTTGATAAACCGGCGGTCTGCGCCAAACATAAAGGCGCGAAAACAAAGATGCAACAAGCGAAAATTCCGCAAATCAGCTTGCCGGTAATAAATCGATTTGACCTCATACTTTGAGAACACCGCCCGCTCGGTTTCTGTGACAAGTATTCGGCAGATTAAAGCGGATTTGTCTTGGCAAAATCCACGGCTCGGTCTAGCGAACCATCCGCAATACCTGCGAACGCTAAGGTCAAGCGGACTGCATTATTACGAATCCTGCTTTTTCCAAAGTTTTTTCAACGCTTTCGGCTGCCGCGCAAAAACGATGGCAAGCGAGAGGAGAAGCAAAAACATAGTGAAAGGCAGGCGACCGAATTCGTTATGTGTGGTGTGTGTAAATATCGCGCCGAGCATCAC
>JALYZF010000210.1 GCA_030948995.1 Acidobacteriota bacterium | reverse complement strand
GATGATAGGGACAATCAATTTTTGGAAAATCAAGAAGGAAAATTACCGTGCGGAAATCGGTTATATGCTCGATGCCGATTATCACGGGCGCGGTATTATGAACGAAGCTATCCGAGCGGTTCTTCGCTTTGGCTTCGGCGAAATGAATCTTCACTCGGTCGAAGCAAACGTCAACCCCGACAATGCGGCTTCGATACGGCTTCTGGAGAAAAACGGCTTTGTCAGAGAAGCGTATTTCAAAGAAAATTACTTTTTTGGCGGAAAGTTTTTAGACTCGGCTATTTATTCGCTTTTAGCTCCGCGCGTGAAGGAAGATTAGCGATGTTAAAACTTCCCGCCTCAATTGCCGAAGCGATTTCCGGTTACAAGCGTCAACGAAATTTTACAGGCATGGCAACGTGGCGCGTTTTCCGGCTGGAAAAAGCGAACTCCGACACGCTCTATCTTAAAATCGCTGTTTGCGCCGATTCAGAATTACACCGTGAAAAACTCCGCCTTGAATGGCTGGACGGAAAACTTCCAGTTCCGAAAGTGAAGTTGTTTGACTCGGACGGCAAGCGTGATTATCTTTTGATTTCCGAAATCGAAGGTTTCCCTTCAAGCCACAATTGTTATAAAGCCGAGCCGGAAAAAGTAATCCAACAACTGGCAGACGGGCTGAAAATGATTCGCGCTGTGCCGACCGATGATTGCCCGTTTGATGCGGCACTCGATAAAAAAATTGAATTTGCCCGTTTTAGAATCGAGCAAAATCTGATTGACGAAACCGATTTTGACGACGAGCGGCAAGGGCGAAATCTCGCCGATTTGTTTTGTGAAGTTCTTACAACACGACCTGAAACAGAAGATTTAGTCTTTACGCACGGTGATTTCTGCCTGCCGAATATTATCCTTAAAAACAATCGCCTGAGCGGTTTTATAGATTGGGGACGAGCCGGAGTTACCGACCGTTATCAAGACATTGCGCTTCTGTCGCGAAGCGTCGCAGACAATTTTGGCGAACAGTGGCAACCGTTTTTATTTAAGACTTTAGGCGTCGAGCCGGATTTAGAAAAAATCAAATTTTATAAATTACTCGATGAATTCTTTTAATGATGGCGACTCTGCCCGGCAGCGGGTCTCAGCGCAACGCCGAGAAAAACAATTTCCTCGTTGCTTATACGCGGACGAAATGGCAATTGAAAGATTAAGCGGAGAATTCTAGCGAAAGGAAACTAACGTTTAGAGATTTCGCACAGGCGAGAAAACCAGCCGCAGAAAAGGAAAAATCATTCCAATCGCGCCGACGGCAAGCGTGGCGCGTAAGCCAATCTGTTCGCCCAAAAATCCCGCGACGAGCGCGCCGGTCATCATCATTCCGACATTAACGAAGCGAAAGCTAGCGTTCATTCTTCCCTGCAACTCGTTTGGCGTCACCGATTGACGCAGGCTGACCAGATTTATTCCGTTAATCTGCACACCGAAAGCGTGTAAAAAATGGGAGATAATAAACAGCGCAACAACCAAAGCGGTCGAACCTTGCGCGAGCGGAACGAGAGCCAGTGCGATGATATTGATAAAATTCGCGCCAATCATTGTTCGCCCGACGCCGAAACGCTTTGTAATACGCTTGACCGCAAGCGCGCCGAGCAGAAAGCCGAATCCGAGCGCGGAGAAAATCACTCCCAAAAGAAATGGTTCGAGATGCAGTTCGCGGATGGCGTAAAGCGTAAAGAGAGTTAAAACAATTTGCCGGAACAGAAAATACAATGCGATTGATTCGGCAAGCGGGCGCAAAATCCGGTCGCCGTAAACAAAACGCAAGCCTTCGCCGATTTCGTGTCCGATGCTTCGTTTTTCTTTTACGACGACAATTTCAGCGGCGCGAATTTGCCAGACAAAGGCGGCTGAAAGGAGAAAGGAAATCGCGTCAACCACAATCGCAACCGGCGCGGTTAAGGCTTGCACGAGCGCGCCCGACAAACTTGGTCCGGCGATTAACGCCGCCGATTCGGTCGCGCCGAGCTTGCTATTGCCTTCGACGAGTTCTTTTTTTTCAAGCAGCGACGGCACAAAAGCCATTCCCGCAACGTCGGCGAGAATACTAAGCGCGCCGGAAAAAAACGATACAAGGTAAAGTTGTTCGATGCGTAGAAAGCCGAAAACGGCGGCGAGTGGAATTGAAAGAGCAAAAAGAGCGCGTCCCAAATCCGCCGCAATCAAAAGCGGCTTTCGTTTCACACGGTCAACGATTACGCCCGCGAACAAGCCGACCATAGCCGCCGAGCCTGTTCCCGCCGCCTGTAGTATTCCGATTTGAAAAGTCGTCGCCTGAAGAACGAGAATAGCCGTCAGCGGATAAGCCAAAGATGCCATTTGCGAGCCAAAAACGGAAGTTGTTTGTGCGCTCCACAACTTTAGAAAATCAGAATTTCGCCAAAGACCTTTGAGATGTAAACGCATATTTTATCTCAAGCAATTTATATTCAACCGTCTATTTTTGATTGATTTCGCGTAAATAGAAATTTGCCGTTGAGAAAAAAAATTATTCGTTTGTTACGGGCGGATTTGATTGCATCAGGCTGTCGTGGATTTCCTTTTCGTGTTTTTGTTCTTTGCGGAAATACCAGAGATAGATGACGATGGCAACGTTAAAAAGCAAAATAGCGGCGCGCGTGAAAGTAGGTTTTTGTAGAAGTTTGTAAATTTCAAAGGGAATATAAAGCGAGCCTGAAATTATAGCAAACCATTCCGCCCACGCTTTCAAAAACCATAATCCGTAGGCTTCGGTAAATCTGATAATTACATAGGCAATACACAAAACAACGACGGCTGCGATATTGGAATCGTTAATTTGACCTGCGGTTTCGATAAATTTCTGCGCCAACTCGCCCGACGGGTCGAAGTGCAGATGGTTGATGAGATTCACTGCCGATTCCTGCAAATCTTTGTGGCGCAGAGAAAGAAGACCGAAAATTGCGGCGATGCCGAGAAGACCTTTGAAGGCTTCAAAAATCGCAATAAGGTGAACGCCGCGCGTTGTCGTATGAATCTTTTCCAAAATATTTTACCGAAAATCTTTTAATTAAAGTGCCGATTTATCATAACATTCGGCGGAAAAAGTTTGAATTATTCAAAACAAATTAAATCGGCGTCGGCGCATCCGCATGCGGCACGAAACATTGACGGCAGCGCGCTTCGTATTTGCCGCTTGCGCCGACTTCGACGAGTTCGTCGGATTCAAAAGTGCGCTGCGAGTAGTTTGCCGTCGCGCCGCATTTGACGCAAATGGCGTGAGTTTTCGTGATAAATTCGGCGGTCGATAAAAGCTGCGGCATCGGCTCGAACGGTTTGCCCGTGTAGTCTTGGTCTAAGCCTGCGATGATAACGCGCTTGCCGCTGTTTGCCAAAAGGTTTACGGCTTCAATAATTTCGCGGTCGAAAAATTGTCCTTCGTCAATGCCGACGACTTCCGTGTCGTCTTTGATTTGCGCCATCAATTCCTTCGCCGTCATCACAGGATTTGAGACGTGAGTCATTCCCGAATGCGAGGCGATGTCGGCGCTCGAATAGCGATTGTCGATTTTCGGCTTAAAAACCTGAACCTTTTGACGCGCAATCTGCGCTCGGCGCAGTCTTCTAATCAGTTCTTCGGAT
>JALYZF010000162.1 GCA_030948995.1 Acidobacteriota bacterium | reverse complement strand
ATTCGGCTCTTATTACTTTTCCTGATGGGGAAACGATGCTTGTTGACGGCGGTGGAAAACTTGATTACAAAGCGCAGCCCGTAAAGCGTGAAGGCGAAGAAGAGCCGGAACTTTTCGAGCCGGACACGCAAGCGGTCGGCGAAGCGGTCGTGTCACGTTTTTTGTGGGAAAAAGGTTACGACAAAGTTGATTATATTTTGGCGACGCACGCCGACGCCGACCATATTCAAGGACTTTTGGACGTGGCAAAAAACTTCCGCGTGCGTGCGGCGATTTTTGGCAGAACGCCGTTGAAAAATGGGGAATTTGCGGCTGTTTACACCGTTTTGCAAAAACGTAACGTGCCAATTTTGAAGCTGTCACGCGGCGACGCTTTTGAAATCGGCGGCGTGAATATCAAAGTGCTTTCGCCCGAAAAAAGTGACGCGCCCGATGCCGTTTCCGACAACAATCATTCGGTCGTTTTGAGAATTATTTACGGCAAGAGAAAATTTTTGTTGACCGGCGATATTGAAAAAGAAGCCGAAAGAGAAATTTTAAGCGCGCCGGAAGCGGTCGAAAGCGACGTTATAAAGGTCGCGCATCATGGCAGCCGCACGTCTTCGATTCAGGAATTCGTCGGCGCTACGCGCGCAAAACTCGCGGTAATCTCAGTTGGCAGAACGTCGCCTTTCGGTCATCCGCACGAGGAAGTCGTCGAGCGTTGGAAAAATTCAGGCGCAAGAGTTTTGACGACAGGCGAACGCGGAACAGTTTCCGTTTCAACGGACGGTAAAGATTTACAGTTGAAAACTTTTTTGCATTAAAAGGAATTTAAACGGAGAAAGCCCGAAATTTTTCTGTATAAAAACCTTCGAGCGTTCCTTTTGAAATCTAGTAAGTTACTTTTTTACCGCAAACTTGCTTAAATGTCAAATTTTTTTTGCGAGCGGCAAAATTAATGCTTGAAGTGACGCGCACCCGTAAAGACCATTGCCAGATTGTGTTCGTCGGCAGCTTGAATGACTTCTTCGTCTCGGACAGAGCCGCCGGGTTGGATAATTGCGGAAATTCCGAATTTTGCGGCTTCGTCAATATTGTCACGAAACGGAAAAAATGCATCAGAAGCTAAAACTGTATTTTCAAGTTCAAGTTCTGTTTTGGCAGCGCGCAGCGCGGCGATTCTGACCGAATCAACACGGTTCATTTGTCCTGCGCCGACGCCGACGGTTTGAAATCGATTAGCGAGAACAATCGCGTTTGATTTGACGTGCTTGCAGACCTTCCACGCAAAAAGAAGCGCGAGAATTTCTTCTTCTGTCGGTTTTCGAGCGGAAACTGCTTTTAAATCTTCAGCCGAAATTTGCAGATTATCCACGTTTTGCGCGAGCATTCCGCCGGAAATTGTGCGGTATTCGAGTGCATCTATATTGCCAATTTTTGAAACGCGCAAGACTCGTAGATTTTTCTTTTGTTTGAAAATCTCTAATGCTTCTCCGTCAAAATCAGGTGCGAGAACGACTTCAGTGAAAATTTCATTGACGGCAATTGCGGCTTCGGCGTCAACCGTATTATTGAAAGCGACGATTCCGCCGAAAGCCGAAACCGGATCGGTCGCCAGCGCGCGGCGATATGATTGCGTGTTATTTTCGCCCGTGCCGACTCCTGAAGGATTTGTATGTTTAATAATCGCGCACGCTAATTCGTCAAAATCGCAGACGAGCCGCCACGCCGCGTCTGCGTCGATATAATTGTTGTAAGACATTTCCTTGCCGTGCAAAACTTCCGCCTGCGCGACGCCGCGCGTCTCGAAATTTTCGTATAACGCCGCGCGCTGATGCGGATTTTCGCCGTAGCGCAAATCTGTAACTTTTGCTAATTCGATTGCTAAAGAATCGGCAAATTCCTTCGCCTTATTTTCAGTTTCGTTTTCGATAAAACTTAAATTTCCGAGCGGATTGAACGGTTCGAGATATGACAAATCTTCCGCCGCAAGTTGTTTGGCTAAATAAGCAGAAATCCTCAAATCATAGCTTGCCGTGCGCGTGTAAGCGAGAGTTGCGAGTCGCTGACGGGTTTCCAGCGAAAGCGCGCCGTTGGTTTCATTCATTTCCCGCAAAACATCGTTGTAAAGCCGTGCGTCGGTTACGACGGCGACGTCCTGCCAATTTTTCGACGCCGAGCGAATCATCGCCGGACCGCCGATGTCAATTTGTTCAACTGCTTCGTTAATTTTAACGTCTTCGCGCGCAATGGTTTCTTCAAACGGGTAAAGATTGACGACTACCAAATCAATTGGTTTGATGTCGTGTGTTTCCATCGATTTGCAATGTTCTGCATTATCGCGCAAAGCGAGAAACGCGCCGTGAATTTTAGGATGCAGGGTTTTGACGCGCCCATCCATCATTTCGGGAAATCCGGTTACGTCGGATACTTCCGTTACTTCGATTCCTTTTTCGCGCAAAGCACGCGCCGTTCCGCCGGTTGAAATTATTTCAACGCTGAAATGCCTGAGGGCTTCGGCAAATTCAAGGATTCCGGTTTTGTCTGAAACGCTGATTAATGCGCGCCTTATTTTTCTCTGCTCGCTCATAGAGTTTATGTGCTTTAAAAATAAAAAAGCGGTCTGATTTAAACCGCTTTTACGTAACAATTAGATTTAATTTTCGGCAAAACGTAAACCGAGCAAACCGATTTTTTCTTAGCTCGATTAATCTTGAAAAACAATTTTCGGCTCGTCATTCGTTTAGAAAAAGAAACGTCCGATATATAAAATGCTCAGAAGAAATGCTATCGTATAAACGATGATTTTGATAAGACTCATAAAATTTCCCGGCTTTTAGAAAACAGCCAAAAGAATTTAAAGGAAAAATCATTTTAATTCCGCACCCGTTTTGATGTCAACAGCAACTTTAAAGTTTTCGATTTCTTTTTTAATCTGCATCGAATTTCTGCTTTGCGCGTTCACCGTTCCGGCACAGAAAATCGAAGCCGATATTAAAATAAATTCGACTACTACAGAAGTCCGGGTCGAAGGTAAATTCTTGCAGGAGAACGGATTGCAATCGAGCCGAAACTGGGTTTTTTTAAATTCACTGGCGGGTGCGGAAAATCTTGGCGAGAGAATTTCCGGTTTAGAATTAAAAGATAAGCAAGGACAAAATATTTCCGTCAAAAAATTCTCGCCCGCCGAATATCTGGCGCAAGAGGCGACAACAATTTGGAATTACAACATTAATTTGGATTCTCCGAAAAACCCGAACGCAATGGCGCACGTTTCGTGGCTAGCGGGCGAGCAGGGAATTTTGATGCTCGGCGATTTGCTGCCGCAGTTTTCGGTGAGCGGTGACAAACCGACTAAAGCGCGAGTAAAATTTGACTTGCCGAAAAGCTGGCTAATAACCAGCAGCGAGAAAGAAATTTCGGAGAATGTTTTCGAGATTGAAAATATAGACAAAGCAGTTTTTATTATCGGAAAAAACTGGCGCGAGCGGGAAATTTCGGTCGGCGAAGATAAATTGAATTTTACGATTTCGGGCGATTGGCAGTTTTCCGACGAAGAAGCGCAAAAAACAGCCGCCGATATTTTTACGAAATATAAAAAATTATTCGGCGAAATTCCGAACAGAAAAATTCAAGTTTCTCTTGTTCATTTTCCAAGAGGAATAAAATTCGGACGATGGGAAGCGGAAACGCGCGGTGCGAATCTAACTATTTTATCGAGCGATATGCCGTTTAAAGCTTTGTCTTTGCAGCGTCTTCACGAACAGCTACGCCATGAGCTTTTCCATCTTTGGATTCCGAATAATCTAGCTTTGACGGGAAATTACGATTGGTTCTATGAAGGATTTACGGTTTACCAAGCACTGCGAACCGGAGTGGAAATGAATCAAATTCGTTTTGAAGATTTTCTCGACACGCTCGCGCAAGCATATAATCTAGACACTCTCCAAACGCAGAAAACCTCGCTCGTCGAAGCGTCAAAAACACGCTGGAGCGGCGCGCCGAATACGCAGGTTTACGCGCGGGGAATGATTGTCGCTTTTCTGTGCGACGTTGCGCTGCTTCGGCAAAGTCGCGGAAAAAAATCAGTGTCGGATATTTTTGAAAAAATTTATAAAACGTATCGCCTGCCGAATAAACGGCTGGACGGAAACGCCGCGATTTTTAATACTTTAAAAGGTTATGGCGAACTGGATTTCGTCGTCGAAAAATATATTAAAGGCACGGAGAAAATTGATTGGCAAGCGGATTTGGAAAGCGCGGGCATCGAAGCGATTGAAGAAAACTCTTTCGCGCGCCTGAAAATCAAAGCGAAACCGAACCGGCGGCAAAAGGATTTATTGGACGAATTGGGTTATAATAATTGGCGGCGAATTTCCGCAAAAGCAAAATGAAAGCAAGAAAATTATTTATTTTATCGGTAGTTTTAGTTGCGTGTATCGCTCTCTGCGGCGGATGCAACCCGGTTAAAAGTGCGGTCGATAATGTTTCGGGTTTTGTCAATTTGAGCGACACCGCAACGGTTATCGCCAAAGTCGCGCAGATTCGCAGTTCTTACGCGGTCGTGGCGGCAGACCTTTTGGAAGTAAAGCGCGGCGAGCGGCTCGACGTTTTGGAAGAAACCGATTTTGAGCGAGTTCACTGGTATCGCGTTCGCGCGCACGACGAAGCTAAAACCGAAGGCTGGATTGAAGCGCAGAATATCATTACCAGCAAAATCCTCGACAAATCCAAGCAGCTTGCCGAAGCCGACAAGGATATGCCCGCGCAGGCGACCGGACAGCTTCGCGCCGCTTCAAACCTGCGTCTTTCGCCCGAACAAAAGGACGATAACCTTTTGTTCAAGTTAGAAAACGGCGCGACTTTTGAAATAACCAATTGGACTTACGTGCCGAAACCGCAGGACGAAACCGACACGGACGACGCTTATAACGCCGACCAAAAAAAATCGAAAGGAAAAACGAAAAATGCCGAAGCCGAAGCCGCAAAAGCCGCCGAAGAACCCGATAAATTAGACGAGAAATACGACGTTTGGTATAAGGTGCGCCTTGACC
>JALYZF010000185.1 GCA_030948995.1 Acidobacteriota bacterium | reverse complement strand
GATTATGGAAAAGTTGACGGAACGCGCACGGTCGAAGATATTGAAAAACGCCGTAAAGACCCTTGGAACTTCCTTTTTATTGCCGGAATGTGGTTTCAGGATTTATTCAACTACGATTTCCGTCGCACCGAAATGTGCATTATTCCATACGGCACGCAGGAAGGCGAGATTTCTTTTTGTGCTTACAACACGGGAATCGGCTGGAGAAATATCATCGAGCATATGCACCAGAATGCAACCGTCGCTCAATGGTATAAAGAACACGGTCGCCACGAAGTTTTCGCGCGTGGCAAGGAAGTCGCTTTGAGCGACCCGACGCACAATTTGATTTTGAACGAAGTCGATTTATCGCGTCCGAACAAGCCGGATATGGAAGGACCGAAAACCGCCGCCGAAGAAATGCAGATGATGAGAAAACTCTATCAGGAAATGGTGATGGAGAAAAATCAAATCAAGGGTGAAAAACTCGTGCAAATCGGCGGAATCAAACGCGAAAAGAAAGATACTGCAAAAGCGTAGTTTCCGACAAGTAAAAAGATAAAAGCCGTCCCGAAAGTTTGTTATATTAGTAAACTTTCGGGACGGCTTTTATCATAAATCCACCTGTTTGTAGTAGAAATTTTATATATTTATAAATTCCAAATTATTTAGATAAAAAATCATTGCTTTTTCGGTGCCGATTAAGGTATTAAATTTATACACGAGGATTCGCGTTTTATATGAAAAATTTACTCATTTCTCTGTGTCTTTTCACCGTTTTACTCAGTTTCGGATTGTTTGTTTTTAAACAGACGACCAAAGCGCAAAACAATGTCGTTATCAACTTACTTGATTTGCCTGCGCCGCCGCCGCCAAATCCGCTTAACGAATTCAATTTAAAGGCGCGAACCGAAGAATTTTACAATAAAAACAATCCGCCGAATGATGACGCGCCGATTGAAGATTTGCTTGAATACTGGCAAAGACAAAACAGCTTTGACTCGAAATATACTTACACGGCTAAGATTTCCGATAAAAATTTGGAAAGAATTCTTGCGGAGGTTGAAAAAAACCCAGAACTTTTAAGCGGAATTATCAATTCTTTGCCTGAGAAACCGGAAGTAGCGGATTTTGTCAAAAAAATATATGACCGGCAAATTGCCGACGAAGATTCTGAAAAATACCAGATCGATGAAATAAAAAAATGGCTGACTTATCACACCGATTATTTCAGCGACGAACTGCTTCGTGCGGCACGCAAAACAAGTGAAACGGAAGAATACGTGACCAATCAGGACGAATTGCTCGCCTTAGCCCGCGTTGATTGGGATAAAGCGCGTCCGATACTCGAGTCAATGATAACTAACAGCAGTCAGCCGGTTTCGCAGACGCTCGCGCGCTGGGCGTTTTATCAACATGCGCTGGCAGAAAACAATTCAAGTGATGCCGAAAAATACCGCAAGGAATTGCAGGAAACGGTTAAAAACCAGACTGCCAAACCGGGAATGCGCGATTTGGCGATGGACGCTCTGGTCGAATCGGGCGATTTTGAGGGACGTGACGATTGGTATTATTCACTATTGTCGGACGAATCTTTGTATGATTTGCGCGTTGGCGGTCAGCATTACACAGGTTTGACGACAATCATAAATCACTCGCCGTCGGATAAATACGTAGCCAAAATGCTCGAACTCGTTAAAAGCAGCAACACGACGATTCGCAAGGCGGCGATTCTTAATCTTACCGCTCTTCTAGATGAAAAAAATCCTGAAGTTGTCCGCGCGTTGCTACCGTGGCTGGAAAATCCCGAATGGGCGAATGAAACCGCCAATCAAAGACAAACTTTAATACGTGCGCTGGCGAATTTTGCTATGCCCGAAAGCGTTCCGGGTTTAATTGCCGTTTTAAATGAAAAGGCGACAAAAGAAAATTACGTTTCGAGAATGAGCAGCAATATGGCAAACAGCAGCGTGACGGTCAATTCCAACGTGGCGGTGGTTGTTTCAAGCGCTGCGCCGGTTGAATATTATCCATACCGAAGCGCCGCGATTGCCGCGTTGATAAAACAGAAAGACGCGCGTGCGGTGCCGGCGCTGCGTTCGATTTTGCCGCAAGTTGAAACATATGAGCGTAGTGAAATTGTCCGCGCCCTTGTTGCCAGCAATGGCTTCTCCGTTCCCGAACAGATAGAAGCGCTGGAAATTGTCGCCAAAACAATTAGAACACCAGAAAATGTCGATATTCTGCCGGATGAAATTACAATGAGCAACAGAGGGTTAATGAGCAATGTTGTTGTAATGCCACCGACTACATATACCGGAAATGTGGCTGTCGTCGTTAATTCGATGTCAAACAAAGGTTACGCGCCCGCTTATAATCCGGCGGATATAAAATCTATTTTAGGAAATCAGTTGGTGACGACACGCGAGGTTAGCGACGAACTTGTTGCGGGTTTAATTGACCGCATTCAATATCTGGATAAAAGAGATGCTCGGCTTGCTTTCGCTCTGCGGAGCATTATGAAAAATTGGAAAGGCGCAGCAATTAATTCCCTCCTGCTTAAAGATTTGAAAAACGGCAAAGCCGAGCCGGACGCTATTGTTAAGCTGCTGAGTTTGCGAAAGGAGTTGCGCGAGAAACAATCGAACGAAGTTTTCGACATTCGCAGCGGCAATTCTTCGGTCGCGCTTGGAATTTCGGCGTGTCTACTTGAAGATAATAATGAATACGATGCACTTCTGGCAGGCGAAAACATTGAAGCGAAAACGGTGATGCTCGCTTGCGCGCGCCTGATTCGCGCCAGTCTGCCGGTGCGAAAAGTGGCGGAAAATCTGCAAAGCCCGAACAAAGTGCTGGCGCTCGCCGCGGAACGCTATCTCGAGTCAGAAGACTCCCCAGAAGCGCGCTCAATTGTTCTCTCGCTTCATCCGAACGAAGCCAAAGTTCTCGGGGCGCGAGCCTTTTTTGCCACAAGCGGTAATGCGGCTTCCGAAGGAAGTTTTCTGGCTGACCTTTTCACCAGCGTCAATGAGTCGCTCCCGCCTTATCTTTTATACGAAGATTACGGCGAACTAGAAACAAACGAAAAGCGACTACAAAAAGAAGTTAAGGAAAATCAGGAGCTTCTCGGCGTTTATTCCTACGACGACAATTTCGTGCGCATTTATAAAGACCGCGCCGTTTTCAGTTGGGAAGAAGATACGGCGCGCTATCGTGAACGGGTTTTGAGCGAGGCTGAATTCGCAGGCATTAAAAACTATCTGGCTTCGCGGAAAGCCGACGAGATGAAGCCATTTTTATTAGCGTGCGGCGAAGAAGATTGCGATTCCAAGGAACTTTTAATGCTCGGACGGCAAGGCGGGCGTCGCGTCTTCTTTAAGGGCGAGCGAACGCCGGAATTTTTCACCGAACTCGGCGCGATGTTTGCCGAGATGCGAAAACCGCCTGCCAAACTGCATTACCGTCTGGAAAAAAACATCGTGGGTTTGGAGATTTTGTTTGCCGACGACAATCTGCAGGCAAAGACAATCTGGAAAAACGGTGATGATTTCCGAGTGCTGATTGACGACGCCGTACGGCGCAAGCAAATCGATAAGGAATTAGAAAAACAAGATGCTGCTGACGAGGAAGCGGAAAATTACGATGCGGAAAAAGGCGAGCAGATAAAACAAAAACGCCGCGCACAGAGGGAATTTGAAAATTTGGCGTGGTATAAAGTTGAGAAAAACACGCTCGGCGACGCAACCGTTCAACCGGCGCAAATCGAATATCTCCCTGTGCGCGACAATTTTCCAGCGCCCGCAACAAACCAGCGTTGGAAATCTCGCGCGGCAAATCTGGAAATCAGAGCGCGCGAAGATGACGGCTTGTATAAAATCACGAACGGACAATCAGTTAAAATCCGAAACGGTTATTACTATAAAGCTATAGTTACGCCGAACGGACACTGGGCGATTGCGACGAAATATGCCGAATCAAGCGGCGGCAGCACGCTCGTGCGCGTCAATCTGCTGACCAATAAAGAATTCAAAATCAATATCGAAAAATTTCCGCGTCTCGAACCGGTCGCTTATAGTGCATCAGTCAATAAAGTTTTAATTTTGGGCGGATATTACCGCGAAGACGAGCCGGACAATGCGGTTGACACAGACGGAAGCTATTTTCTGCTCGATGCCGACACCGGACTCGTGCAGTCGGTTAAAGGCGAGATTCGCCCGCTCGCGCAGCAAACTTTTCGCCCGCTTCAGCCGACTGCCAGCCCCGACGAATTTTGGGCGGCGATTCCCGATGCCGAAAAAGACGAAACGCAAATCGGCATTTACAACGCGAAAACTTTTTCGTTTAAATCCGTGCTGAACGTTCCGCAAATTAAATTCGACAGTATGAATTTGCAGGTGGACGAACGCGAAAATAAAATCTATTTCGTTTATCAAGGTCATCTGCTTTCACTGCCGCTACCGCGAAAACAGACGAAATAAAATTTTCGGAATTTGAATATTTGCGAGCGCGTTGGTAGTTTTGTTTATGAGAATTTCGCCGGATTTTATTTGCCCGTTCATTCAAAAATATTAATGCCGATAAATAAAGATGAGTTTCGCGCCGCGCTCGGGCGCTTTGCCAGCGGCGTAACCGTCGTAACGACAAGAGACGCCGGCGGCAGACTTCACGGCATTACCGTCAGCGCGTTTTGTTCCGTATCTTTAGAGCCGCCGCTCGTCCTCGTCTGCATCGAGAAAAAAGCCGGAAGCCACGACGCTTTTCTGCAAAGTAATTCATTCGTCGTTAATCTGCTCAACGCCGACCAGCAATATCTTTCCGACCGTTTCGCGTCTCATATTGCAAACAAATTCGACGGAATTTCATATCGCACAGGTATTGACGATTTACCAATTCTAGAAAACACTCTCGCTAATTTGGAATGCGTTTTAAAGTATTCCTATGAAGCAGGCGACCACACGATTTTCGTCGGTCAAATTGAAAAATCACACATCTCAGACGGCGCGCCGCTCGTTTATTTTCACGGAAGTTACAGAGAGCTTGAAGATTTGAGATGAAATAAATTTGTCTTGAAACGGTTAAAACTAACTCAACGAAGTTCATTTATGAAAGTTTTTGACGTTGTAAAACAAGTTTGGAAAGTTGCTGGCTTGATATTTCTATTTTGCTTCGCAACATTTTTTGTTTACGACCATATCGTTAATGAACCGAAAGCTGCTTTGGTGCAACAGGAACTTGAGCAAGAGTTCAAAGCCATTAAACCTTTGCCGCGCGCCGTTGCCTGTGATTACCACGCTTCTCACAAAACGCAACATTCTCTTGTCGGCAGTAGTTATTCTACGAATTTGTCTTTTCCAGAGATTCGCTCTTACTATGACGCTGAACTGTCAAAACAAGGTTGGCGATTTCACAAGGAAGAAAAAATTACGATTGGGGACGAGACTTTGGCGGAAAGTCTATTGATTATTGTAAAGGCAATTTTAGAGCATCGTTGGAGTATGCAGGCGGGAACGCTGGCAATGGTTGGGAATATGCTCTTGACTTAAGTTGGGGTTTAGAATCGTTGAATGACAAATGGAACGGCGACGTTTGTAAATAACGCAATGCCGAACAAATCAATGGACGTAAGGGCGAAACAGCGGCTTTGTTACCGCGTTGTCCGTTAAACTTTGGCTTGCGCGTATTTGGTTTTGCCCCACGTCATCTCAGCCGTTCAAACTTCACCAATAAATTTTTTGGTTACAAATCCGGTCAAAAGCATCAACAATCCGACGGCGACCAAATAAACGTTGATTTGTTTATACATTAAATAAATCACGAAGCTCGCCGAGAAAATCAGCACGGACGCCATGCTGCTCAAAACATAAATCAAACCGGCGTAATCTTCCCCTTTCATAAAATCAAACGCAGTATTTTAATCTTCTTTTGTAGCAAGCATTTTCTCTAAATCGGCTTCATCGAGCGTGTAAAGTTGATTGCAAAATCCGCAAGTCATTTCCGCGCCTTTGTCTTCTTCGAGCATTGATTTTACTTCCTTGTGTCCGAGCGATGAAATCAGGGAAACAGCGCGCTCGAAGGAGCAGTTGCATTCAAAAGAGACGTCTCTTTCTTCTAAAACTTCAAATTCGATAATGCCCAGAACGAGTTTCAAAAGGTCTTGCGGCGTCGCGCCTTCGGTTATCACGGAAGTCAGGTGCGGCGCGTGTTTGATTGTGTCTTCAATCATCGTGGCGATATGCTCGTTTGCGCCCGGCATCATCTGAATCATCACGCCGCCCGAAGCCATTACGAAAGGTTCTGTATTTTGCAGCAGAACTCCGAGCAGAACGGCAGACGGAATTTGTTCCGATTTTGCCAGATAATACGCGAAATCTTCGGCAATCTCGCCTGATATAATCGGCACTGAACCGACATAAGGCTCGCGGTAAAGCCCAATATCATAGCCGGATTCGCGTATAACGTAAAAAGTTCCGTTTCCGACGATGCCGCTCACGTCAAATTTTCCGTTTTCATTCGGCGGCAGTTCAGCATGCGGATTTCTTACATAGCCGCGAACCGTTCCGTTTTTTGTCGTTTCGGCGACAATGCCGCCGACCGTGCCGTCGCATTCGATTTTGACCGTTAAGCGGTCGAATTCTTTAAGGCTTGCGCCGAGCATCAACGTTCCGGTCAAAACCCGTCCTAAAGCTGCAGAAACAGTCGGCGAGGTTTTGTGTCGCCTGATAGCTTCGGCTACAATGTCGGTTGTAATCGTCGCCATCAGACGCACCGTGCCGCCCGCCGCCGTTCCGTAAATAAGTTTGTCCATACAAATAGTTTTGGCAAACCGAGCCTGCAAAGTCAAACCTAAACAAAACCAGAAATCCGACGAAAAAATAATTATGCCCGAAACTTAATGATTTACTTTAGGTTACGCGATATTTTGACTAAAAAGATATAGGCGGCACAATATATTGTGTATTTTTTTGTTGACAACTGAATTTGAATTCGGTTATATTGCTTTTCACTTGAGAGAAAACGACCAAACAAATTCTCTCAAGGCGAGTTTCAAAAAACTCTTCCAAATCTGAAATTTTTAAGTGCAAGAAACGAGCAAAAATTCTAAAATATAATCTATCGGTGTCTTTCAAACGGAAAGATGCGAGGAAAGGTAAAAAATGAGTTCAATCTTTGAGCCTGTTGTGTCGGGTGGTTTTGTCGCCACGAACGGAAAAACAAACGGAAACGGCGCGGTCGCCCCCAGCCAGAAACGCGAAATCAAACCGATTGGTTTGAACGGTCAAAAGGTTGTCAGCAAACGCTATTCGCTGAAAGATGTTAATGGCGAAGCAATTGAAACTTGGACAGATATTGTCCGCCGCGTCGTTGGGCATGTTTCGACTGCTGAACGAGAACAGCAGGCGCGCGATTCGTTTTATAGTTCGATGGTTGAAGTAATGCTCAACCGCGAGTTTATTCCGAACACACCGTGTCTGGTCAATGCCGGAAAACCGAAAGGACAGCTTGCCGCCTGCTTTGTTCTAAACGTTCCCGATTCGATTGAAGGCATTATGGAACACGCGCAGGCTGCCGCGATAATTCACCAAACCGGCGGCGGAACGGGCATGACATACGAATTTATTCGTCCGATGGGCGCAATGGTTAACTCGACGCGCGGCGTCGCTTCGGGTCCGGTTTCGTTTATGAATATCGTCAACACGATGACCGAAGTCGTCAAACAAGGCGGCGTTCGTCGCGGCGCCAACATGGGTATGATGCGATGCACGCACCCAGACGTTTTGCGTTTTATCCACGCGAAAAACGACCAACACTCATTGACGAATTTCAATATTTCCGTCAATGTAACCGACCGATTTATGGATGCGGTTGACGATGAAAAATGGTTTCAGACCGAATTTGGCGGCAAAGATTGGACGCAAGCAATCTTCGACCCGGTAACGGGAAAAGATTATGTCGTTTACCGTCGTCCGAATGGCGAAACTGTTACGTTTGCCGATAAACTCGCTTTTGAAAATGCCGATTTGTCAGACTGCACCGTTGAAAATCCGCCGCAGGACGGAATGATTTACGCTCCCGACATTTGGAATCGCATAATCGCTTCGGCGCACAAATACGCTGAGCCGGGCATTGCGTTTATTGACGAAGTGAATCGCCATAATCATATGATGAATTCGATGGGACCAATTTACGCGAGCAATCCGTGCGGCGAACAGTTTTTGCATTTTTCAAATTCCTGCAACTTGGGTTCGATAGATTTGTCGAAGTTTTATAAACGAGTCGGCGAAGGAACAAGCGTTGACGAATGTATAGAATGGGAAAGACTGGCGCGCGTTACGCATCTCAGCACGCGTTTTTTGGATAACGTGATTGACGCCGGAAATTTTCCGCTCGAAGATATTGATGACGTTGTTAAACGCACTCGTCCCGTCGGTTTAGGAATTATGGGTTTTGCAGATTTGTGTTTAAAACTGCAAATTACCTACGGCGAACTCGATTCGATTGATTTGATGGACAAAGTAATGGGCTTTATTCGCAAGGAATCTTGGAAAGCATCCTTGAACATAGGCGCGGAAAAAGGCGTGTTTCCCGAATTTGATAAAAACCGCGAAAGCTACGCCAAGTTTTTATACGATGAAATCGGCATTCCGCGCGATACGCCTTTGACGCCGCGCAACTACGAAACGACGACAATTGCGCCGACCGGCACAATTTCGCTTGTCGCTGAAACATCTTCCGGCTGCGAGCCGAATTTTTCTTGGGCTTACGTTCGTCAAGATACGATTGGAACAAGAACTTACGTTCACACTTCGGCGGCGGAAGCGTTAGGAATCGAAGTTGACCAAACCGACGAAGAATCAATCAAACGAGCCGCGCAGTATGTCGTCGAACACGAAAGCGAATTGCCGGATTATTTTATTTCGGCGATGAGCATTACATCGAAACAGCACGTTCAAGTTCTGGCGACAGCACAGCGTAATGTTGACAATTCAGTGTCGAAAACCTGCAACGGCGCAAATGATGATACGGTTGAATCGGTCGATGAGCTTTATCGTCTGGCGCGTGATTTGGGCTGCAAATGCGTTTCATATTACCGCGACGGTTCGCGCGAAGGACAAGTTTTGACTTCGATGAAAACCGAAGACAAAAAAACGGAGAAGGCGGAAGAAATAAGCATTGCCGTTGAAACTGATTTTATGCCGGAAGTCGTGCAGATTTCGACTGTCGGAACAGCGACGGAGAATGTGGTCAAAACTCAAACCACAACGAAACAGCATTCCGTAACCGTAAATAGATACGACCGCCCGCGTGAACTTCAAGGCGCGACGTGGCGCATTCCGTTTGACGAGCGCAATTTATACGTAACCGTCAATCACGACGGCGAAAAGGTTTTGGAAGTTTTCGCTACCGGTCCGATTTCGGAAGGCGTCGGCTTGCTCGCTTCAAAAATGCTTCGCGGTGGATTTGAAGTCAAGGAAGTTTCACGCAGTCTAAATAAAGTTACCGGAACGCACGCCGTCTGGTTTAATGAAAGACTGCTGACATCACCGGAACAGGCAGTTGCCGAATGTTTGCTTTTAACCGACCGCCGCTTAAAAAATATGCCTGCATCGGAACGTCAAATCAGCAAATCGACGGCGCAAGCAGTTGTAGAATCCGCGCCGATTTCGGAAAATCTGCCTAAAATGGCAAGTCTTATCGGCGAATGTCCCGAATGCAAAGGACAGCTCGAACACGCTTCGGGCTGCGATTTCTGCCGAGACTGCGGTTATTCAAAATGTAAGTGATTCCAATTTGAATCTTGATTTAATAAAGCCTGCCGTGCTGAAAAAGCGCGACAGGCTTTTGTTATTTTTGATAGAATTTACTTAAAACTTTTGCCCTAAATTACAACTCAATAATTATCGCTTCAAAAATTTGTTTTAAGGTCGCACAGAAAGATGAAAAAATTTGTCAGTATTTTATTTTATTTATGTTTGTCGTTTTTTTTGGCGGCAAATATCGCTGCTTCAAGCGAAACAAAGCCGAAGCGTTCAAAAAGAAGCCAAGAACCGCTAAAGATAAAAGTAACGTCGTGGGGACGAACGCAAGCCGAGATTGACGCGGCAAAATTTCGCGTCGAGAGAAGCGCGGCGGTTCAAACCGCACTGAAAAATGCAAAATATCGCTTGATTTCATTCAGCTATATCGAAGACGAAGATAAATCGCGTCCCGCTCAAGTGCCTCTAAGATTTAGAGTTGTTTTTTACAATTATACGGGCGACCGCACGTTTGTCGCGGAAGGCGATTTTGCGGGTAGAGAAGAAATCAACGTGCGCGAAGAGAATTTTGAGCCGGGCGTCAGCGACGAGGAGCTTCAAGCAGCAGTTGATTTGATAAAAGCAGACGCGAAATTAGGCGCTTTGTATTCAAATGATGAGCTGAGAACCTTCGGAGCGATGCCGCCCGTTTCCTACGTTGACGGCGAGCGTCTTGTAAATATCGGCATCTCTTACACGAAAACTGGCGAAAACCGCGTCGTCGGCATCAGTTTTAAGAATAATAAGGTCGTCACGTATAAAGGCAGTGCACCGGCAACTTCAAGAGCTACGCCTGAATCGTGCGGAATTGTCGATGCCGGGCAAGGATTTACGCCGCCCGGAACTGCCGGACAATATCAGCTATCGGTTTCGCAAAACGGCATTACGCTTTGGGAAATGCTCGTCGTCCGACCTTCGATTTCATCCGGCAACCCTGCCGAACGCTCCGGCATTGAAATTCGCAATGTAAAATACAAAGGCAAATCGGTTCTCAAACGCGCGCACGTTCCCGTTCTCGACGTGCAGTATGAAAATGATTTTTGCGGTCCGTTTCGAGATTGGCAATACGCCGAAAACTTTTTTAACGCTCCTGCGGAAGGCGCAACCAATCCGGCGGACGGTTTTCGCATTTTAGCCGCCGGTCAAGTCGCTCAAACTGCCCTAGATAGCGGCGACGACAGAGGAAATTTTCGCGGCGTGGCTCTTTATACGCAAGATGTTGGTTTCGGCAATGAAGCGGTTTTAGTTTCGGAGATGGAAGCCGGTTGGTATCGATATATTATGGAATGGCGTTTCGCTCCCGACGGCACAATTCGCCCGCGCTTCGGTTTCGGCGCGACAAACGATTCGTGCGTTTGCCACACGCACAGGCATCATGTTTACTGGCGTTTTGATTTCAATGTCGTCAGCCCGCAAAATAAACTTTTCCAAATCGAACGCGGACGCAAATTTATGCAGCCGATTACAAATGAAACTGCGCGGCTGAGAAATTATGCGACGAATCGCCGGTATTTAATTCAAAATTCAAACGGCGCAGAAGGTTATTTGCTTGTTCCGAATTTGACGGACGGTTTTAGCGACGCTTTCAGCGGCGGCGATTTTTGGTTTCTGCGATATAAACAAAAAGCCGACGGCGAACCCGACGAACTCGACGACCCTAACAGCGATACCGGCGATCCGAATTTGGACGTTCCGGCAAATTTCGCGCCTTGGCTTAATAATGAATCGCTCGCCGGTCAAGACGTAGTCGTCTGGTATGCAGCACATTTTGTTCACTCGGACGGCGGAAATTTACTGAGTCCAGACCGGAGCGGAAATATTTTGACAAGCGATCACGTTGTCGGTCCCGATTTGCGCGCCGTACATTGGTGAGAAATTATTTTCGCTAGTCTTAAACAAAGAAAAAGACGAGTCCGTTTTACCGGAAACTCGTCTTTTTGTGAGAAATAAAAACTTGCCTATTTTTTCACGTCATAAACAACTTTTGTCGCCTTACCGCTTGCATCAAACGCTACGTCGAATTTAATTTTGTTCCAAACCAAATCTCCGATTCTAACTTCGCCGACGCCGGTAAAGGCTTTTTCGCTCAAACTTGAATTGTCTTCTACGCCGTCAAGCGCGATGACGATATTGTCCGTTTTATAATCTTTGCTGATTTGTTTCATCAACTCTTTCATCAAAACTTCTTCATTCGAGGTCGGCGCGTATTCGGAAACTGTCGGTGCTTCGACAAAATCATAAGTAATGTTGGAAACCGTTTTCTGCGCGACGTTGATTCTAGCTTCAAAACGAATCGGCAATTGATTGTCGTCAGACGGCAAAACGGCAAGCCCGTCGCCTTTTACTTCGACTTCGGTTCGAGAAACGCTGCGTTGTTTGACGTTTGAAAGTTTGACCGACACATCCGCTTTAGATAAATCGGTTTTAAGTTTTGTGGAAAGATTTTTGACGACTAAAGAATATGTTAATTGGTCGGTTGCCGACGATGCGGCGAAAACATTTGAAAAGGCTAAGAAGCAAATTGCTAATGCGACAAAACTTTTGAAATTCAAAACGCTCATTTGTTTGTTCATATTGCTAATCTCCCCGATGGAATGTCTGCTGCGGTGTCGTTTGCAAGGTGTGTGCCAACGACTGAAAAGCCCTGTTTTACTGGGCTAAATATGAGTATTTACTTGCAGCAGTAAAGATTTTACGAAACTTTTAGCCGATTAAACCTTTTTTCTAAAATATTCCGACTGTATTAAAATAAAACAATAATAACGTATCAATAAAGCGCAAAAAACACTCTAACCTTTGCAATTCGCAGGAAAAGTGAGAAAATCCTTGCTTATGCAAAATTCTGTGTTTTCGGTTTCCTTGATTTTGCAGATTGCCTTTAATTGCTTCACCGAAAAAGCTAGTAAGCAAAATAATCAGGTCGAACGAGACTGTTAATTAATCAATGTTGGACAAGGAAGTTTTAGAAAAACTTTTTCGCGGCGAAACGCGCGCCGTAGCGCGGGCGATTACAAAAATCGAAAATGGCGCGGGCGGTGCTGCCGAGTTGATGAAGGAAGTTTTCCCGAAAACCGGAAAAGCTCTGGTCATCGGCATTACGGGCGCGCCCGGCGCGGGAAAATCTTCGCTCGTCGATAAACTTGCGCTTTTTTACCGCGAGCAAGGCGAACGAATCGGAATCATCTGCGTTGACCCTTCAAGCCCTTTTTCCGGCGGCGCAATTTTGGGCGACAGAATCCGTATGCAAACGCTCGGATTGGACAAGAACGTTTTTATTCGCTCAATGGCGACGCGCGGCAATCTTGGCGGACTTTCGCGCGCCACCGTTGACGCGGTTGCGATTCTTGATGCGGCTGGTTTTGATAAAATCATTGTCGAAACCGTCGGCGTCGGACAGGACGAAGTTGAAATCGTTAAAACCGCAGACGTTTCAGTCGTCGTTCTAGTTCCCGGAATGGGCGACGATATTCAAGCGATAAAAGCCGGAATTATGGAAATTGGTGATGTTTTTGTAATAAACAAGGCTGACCGCGAAGGCGTTATACGAACCGAAAAGGAACTCGAAGCGCTCCTGTCTCTGGCGCACCGACCGGATTTCTGGAACTCGCCGATTGTCAAAACCGTGGCGACTGAAAGCAAAGGCATCGAAGATTTGTCAAAAGCCATCGAAAGCTACAATGTTTTTCAGAAACAAGGCGACGCGAGTTTAACGAGAAGAAAAGACATTGCACGCTGGCGGCTTTTAGAGTTATTAAGCGAAACGCTTCTGGCGCGAACCTTAAACAAAAACGGCACTGCCGAGAAGTTGGAAAAACTGGCACTCGAAGTTGCAGAAAAACGACGCGACCCGTATTCGGCGATTGAGGAAATACTAAAATTATGAGTAATTATCGCTTCTCGATTATTGTTGAAAAGGATAGAGACGGTTACTTTGCCTCTTGTAATGAGTTGCAAGGTTGTTACACGCAGGGTGAAACGTATGAAGAGGTTCTCGAAAATATAAAGGACGCAATTTCCCTTCACGTTGAAGACAGAATCGAATCGGGCGAAGAAATTCCGCAGTCTGATTATGTAAGCCTGACTTTAATGGATTTAGCCGTATGAGCGAGAAACTTCCTAGATTGACCGCAGCAGAAATTATAAAAGTTTTAGAGAAACGCGATTTCGTGTTGGCGCGGCAAAGCGGAAGTCATAAAATATTTAAAGATAAAAATGGAAACAGAGCGACTGTTCCGTTTCACGTAGGCAAAATTCTTCATCCGAAAGTTTTGAAAAGTATTTTGAAAGAAGCTGATTTAAGCGTGAAAGATTTGAATAAATTATTGAAATGAAAATCAATCATCTCGGCATTGCCACCAAAGGAATTGACGAAGCGCTGAAATTTTGGTCGGGCGCGCTCGGTCTTGAAAATGTTCATACCGAAACGGTTGAAGACCAGAAGGTGCGCGTCGCAATGCTGCCGATTGGCGACACGCGCATAGAATTGCTGGAGGCGACGAGCGACGATTCGCCGATTGCGAAATTTTTGGAAAAACGCGGCGGCGGAATTCATCACATCGCCGTCGAAGTCGAAGATATTGAAAGCGCATTGGCGAAACTAAAAGCCGAAGGAATGCGTTTAATTGATGAAACGCCGCGCGTCGGCGCAGAAGACTGTCTTGTGGCTTTTGTTCATCCGTCGGCGGCGAACGGTGTTCTTCTCGAACTTGTTCAAAGCAAAAAATAATAAACGATAAAGATAAAAATTAGAATTTAATAGAGGAAAACTTAATGAAAAAATGTCCGAAATGTAGAACCGAATATGCGGATTCGATGGAAATTTGTCCGAACGACGACACGCCGCTCGAAACTATAGGCGAGCAGACGACGGGCGATGCAGCGGCGCAGACCGAAACAAATCATGTAAGCGAAACCGCAACGGCAGAAACAGCGCCCGTCAGAGAAGTAAAAGCGGCAAGCGCTACGGCGACGGCGACAACTCAAAATAACGGAATGAGTGCTCTGGCTAAAAGTTTAGTCGTTATTCTCGTTCTTTTAGGAATCGGCGCGGGACTCGTTTTTTGGAAATCGAAAGTCGGCGCTCACAATGACGCCGCGCTCAATCATATCGGCAAGGAAGATATGGCTGTCCTTTTGAAAGACGCCAATCCGATGCAGCTGAAACAACTGTCGCAGAACCCGGATGCGAAAAAGAAAATCGCCGAAAATATCCGGCAATTGCTGGCGGTAGCGAGCCAAGCCAGAAAAGAAGGCATCGCCGACGAGCCGGATGTCAAACGCGAGTTAGAAAGTATTCGCAGCGTGATAACTGCACAGCTTTACGACCAGAAAATCAACGGCGACAAAGGTCCGATGCCGCCGTTCGGTTATATTACGGAAGACCAGACAAAAGAATTTTGGAACGACGCCAGCCACGAAGCCGAATTTAAGGAATTTCTCGATTCAAAAATCGCGCTTGCCAAAGAAAGCGGCAAATTTCCGCAGGACAAGGAATTGACCGAAGACGAAATCAAGCAGGCAAAAGAAGATTACGCGAAAATCAGAATTTACGAAGCCGAAGAAAAGGCGAAAGAAGGCGAGCTTGGCGCAGACTTCAAACGCGAACTCGACCTGCAAGTCAAGTTGCAGCAAGCGCAGTTTTTAGCCAGCCGATACGCGCAGAAAACTCTGGTTGACAAAGTGAAAGTTACGGACGAAGAAGTGCAGAATTATATCGCGGCGCATCCCGAATACAGTCCGACCGAGAAAAAAGCCAAAGCCGAAGAAGTCTTAAAGCGCGTCCAAGGCGGCGAAGATTTTGCCAAACTCGCCGACGAGATTTCCGAAGACCCGGGAACGAAAGGCAAAGGCGGGCTTTATAAAGACGTTCCGTTGGGACAGATGATGCCGGAATTTGAAAAAGCGGCGCTCGCGCTTGAGCCGGGAAAAATCGCCGACCAATTAGTCGAAACGCCTTACGGCTACCACATTATCAAGCTCGAAAGAAAGGGCGAAACGAAAGGCGCGGACGGCAAACCGGCGCAGACTTACGATGTGCGTCATATTTTAATCGGGACAACCATTGCAGACCCGAAAAACCCGATGGCGCGCCCTGTTCCTGCTGCTGAGATGGCGCGCCAAACACTCGAAACGGAAAAGCAGAAAAAGGTTCTCGATGAAATAGTCGCCAACAATCCGGTCGAAGTCGCAGAAGATTTCGATATTCCGCAGCCAACCGACGAGCAGATGCAGCAAATGATGCAGCAGCAAATGCAGATGCAGGGAGGAATGCCTCCACAAGGCGGAATGCCGCCGTCTGCCTCTGCCGGTGATGGCGCACCAAAAGGCGCAGCACAACCGAAACCTGCTCCGAAGAAAAAGTAAGCGAGAGCATAAAATAAAAAATGGAAAATGGAGATTAAAAATTTAATTCCCCATTTTCCATTTTCAGTTTTTCAAAATGTTTTTAGGCGATTTCCGAATTGAGATAATACCGGACACGGAATTTCGGCTCGACGGCGGCGCGATGTTCGGCGTCGTGCCGCGCATTTTGTGGGAAAAAGTTTGCGCGCCCGATGAGCTAAACCGGATTCAAATGCAAACCAATTGCCTTTTTGTCGAAACGCCGAACGAGCGGATTTTAATTGAAACTGGAATGGGCGAAAAGTGGATGAAAAAACAGTCGAAAATTTACGGCGTCAACCGTATTCAGCCACTTGCCGAAACGCTTTTCGAGCGAACAAATTATCGTCCCGAAGACATAACAATCGTCGTCAACACGCATCTGCATTTCGACCATTGCGGCGGAAATACAATCAAAACCGAAGCAGGCGAAATTGTTCCGCAATTTCCGAACGCGCGTTATTTTGTTTCGCAAAAAGAATTTAATCACGCCGAAAATCCTTACGAGCGCGACCGCGCAAGCTATATTTCAGATAATTGGAAAGCCGCCGGAGACACCGGACAACTTGAATTGAAACCGAGCGTTTACGAAGTCGCAAACGGCATCACAATGACCGAAATGCGCGGGCATAACGGCACAATGCAAACCGTCAAAATTGAATCAAACGGCGAAACGCTTTACAGCTTTTCCGATTTGATTCCTACGCAGACGCACATTCCGCTTGCGTGGATTATGGGTTACGACCTTTATCCGCTCGAAACTCTGGAAAATAAAAAGCGACTTTTGCCGCAAGCCGTCGAAGGCGATTGGTTGTGCTGGTTTTATCATGATTTTAATGCGCCGCTTTGCCGTTTAACGGAAGAAGACGGAAAAATAAAAACTAAATAATTTATGGAACAAGTAAAAGTCGGAATCATCGGCGGCAGCGGGCTTTACCAAATGCCGGAATTGACCGACATTAAAGAAAAAACGATTGAAACACCTTTCGGAAAGCCTTCAGACGCTTTTATTATCGGAACTCTTGAAGGCGAAAGAGTCGCGTTTTTGCCGCGTCACGGGCGCGGGCATAAACTTCTTCCGACTGAACTTCCCTTTCGGGCGAATATCTACGCTATGAAACTTCTCGGCGTTGAATATATTTTGTCGGTTTCGGCAGTTGGCAGTTTACAAGAAAAATACGCGCCGATGGATTTCGTAATTCCCAACCAGTTTTTTGACAGAACGCGCGCCCGCGCCGAAGAATCTACGTTTTTCGGCAAAGGAATTGTCGGACACATCACATTCGCACATCCCGTTTGCAGCCAACTCGGCGATATTTTGGAAGCGTCTTGCCGAACGGTTGAAAATTTGAAAGTCCATCGCGGCGGAACTTATTTGTGTATGGAAGGTCCCGCGTTTTCCACCAAAGCCGAATCGAACGTTTATAGAAGTTGGGGAATGGATATTATCGGAATGACGAATTTGCAGGAAGCAAAACTGGCGCGCGAAGCCGAAATCGCTTATGCGACGCTTGCGCTTGTCACCGATTACGATTGCTGGCACGAAGCACACGACGACGTTTCGGTAGAAATGGTTATCGAATATCTGCACAAAAACGTGCGAAATGCACAGCTTGTTTTGAAAGAAGCCGTTAAAAGAGTTGCCGCGAAACAAACGCCGAATCAATTTGCAGGCGCAACAAGGAACGCGATTTTCACCGCACCTGAACTTTGGAATTCAGAGACTGCGAAAAATCTAGAAGCGATTATTGGAAAATACAATGTAAAATAAAACTTCGCATAAAAAATTAAAGGGAAAGAGCTGCAAAATTTTGCAGCTCTTCCCTTTAATTTACTCTTATAAATCACTGTTTACTATTTTATTTGATTTTTTGCTTCTCTCTTTTCCGCCTCAGCTTTTGTTTCTACAAAAATGCTCGGTCCGTTTTTTGTTATCTTCGGTTTCTTTCCGCCAATTCCTTCGCCATAGATAACTTTATTGCTGACCCCTTTGACTACAACTTCCCCGACTTTTTCCACGTTAACCGTGACGGATACGCCATCAACCGTTAATTTTTTACATTCTCCGGTTAAAATATATCTGCTTGCCGTTACTGACTCATCGACTTCTACTTCTCCGCCGTTGCACGGATAAGTTGCGGATTCGCCGCTTACGCTCAATACTAATTTTGCTCCGCCGCTGCTGCCGTTTTCTGTTTTAGAATTTGTCGCATCAGCGTTTTTGTTAGCTGTCTCCGCATTAATCGCGTTGTTCGATTGATTTTTCAAATTTTGATTGACTTGTGCGGTAGAATTTGTCGGATTGTCTGCCGTATTTCCCGTTTTCGGCAATTCGTATCCGCAAGCTGCCGAAAGCAAACCGCCGAGAAGAAAAATCGTCGCTTTCAATTTCATAGATTTATAAACCTTTTTTGTTTTCTTAATTCCTTTACAAAGACTCGCTTTTGAGAGACAAAATGTTTTGGATTGCTCGCCATAATAGCATTGAAGCGGCATCTGTGCAAAAATTGAGCCGGCGGGTTTCCCGTATCATTTCGGTTGATTTGAATCTGAAATTCAATCATTTGTAAAATTTTTCAAATAACAAACTCAAAATAACCGAAGCGCATCAAACCGCTCAGGAAATTAAACATTTATGAAAAAAGCATTTTTAATTTTTAGTTTTATATTTTTAGCTTTCACGTCCGCGACTTTCGCGCAAAAGCAAATCGAGCCGCAGGTTCAGCGCGACCCGATTCTTGAAGCCGATGCCAAACACAATTTGGAAGTCGCGCAGCAGTATTTCAAATTGAAAAAGGCTTATCGCGCCGTATTGCTGCGCTTTGAAGAAACTTTCGCCGCATATCCGCAGTTTTCCCGAATGGACGAATTTCTTTATTACGCCGGAATGAGCAGTTTTTATTTGTCGGAAAATAAAGGCAAGCAGAAATTAGTCAAAACCGATTCCGCCGCGGAAAAA
>JALYZF010000154.1 GCA_030948995.1 Acidobacteriota bacterium | reverse complement strand
GTCCTTAGTACGAGAGGACCGGGATGGATTGACCTCTAGTGTACGAGTTATCGCGCCAGCGGTAGCGCTCGGTAGCTATGTCAAGCATGGATAAACGCTGAATGCATCTAAGCGTGAAGCCAGACCTGAGATTAATTCTGCCAGTGAGACTCGTGGTAGACTACCACGTTAATAGGCTGGAGGTGTAAGTGTAGTAATATATTTAGCTGACCAGTACTAATTGTCCCAAGGCTTGACCATAAAATTTATTGACGAGTAAAATTTTTACTCAATAATTTTCTGTTCTTGCAGCTTGTATTATAAATTTGTCGCTATATTTGATTTTAAGAATCATTAAAACTTTTTAAGTTTTCCGGTGATTCTATCGGCAGGGTCACACCCGTTCCCATCTCGAACACGGAAGTTAAGCCTGCTAGAGCCGATGATACTGCATCTTTCAGGTGTGGGAAAGTAGGAAATTGCCGGATTTAAATTTATAGCCCGTTCAGTAGAAATATCTGAACGGGCTATATTCTTTTGTGGATAAAAGTTAAAATTAAAACTCAGGTGTTCAAAAAACTCAAATATTTTGAAGTATTCTTTAAAGCCATATCCTATTTGGTCGTATTCTGCGGATTTATTTCCCTTTGGATTTCGGGCAGTTTCGGAGTCTTCAATACCTCGCTTTTCTTTTCTGTAATAATTCTATCTTGGTTTTTAGAAGAAAGTCGTTGGCAAATTTCTGAAAGAACGGGAACTGTTTTAATTTTTTTTATTGTTCCGCTTTTTTACATTGCTTGGAAATATAGAATAATCGGGCTGGCGTCAAACGAAGTTGCTCTAGCAGGTTTGCTGGCTAGGATGATTTTAATCCTCGCTGCGGTCAAATTGCTGCAGAAAAAATCTGATAAAGATTGGATTTTCTTGTATCTGATTTCATTTTTTGAAGTACTGCTGGCTGCCGGTTTAAGTATTAGCCCGTTATACTTGGCTTCATTTGTTTTATATCTGCTGACGACTATCTGTGCGGTTATTGCTTTTGAAATAAGAAAAACTTCGCGTGAAGTCTGGAAGGATTTAGACGATGGAAAAAAACAAGTAAAAGGAAGTGAAGTTAAAGAAATTTTTGGAAAAACTTCAATTCTTCGCTTGCCAGCAACGTCGCTTTCATTGCTTTTGTTAATGGTTTCTTTAGCCGTTCCGATGTTTTTTACATTGCCGCGAGTCGGCGGCGCAGGTTTCGGCAGCAATACGAACGGGCTTTCGGGATTTACCGGTTTTTCAGATTCCGTGCAGCTTGGCGCAATCGGACAACTCAAGCAAAACGACGCGGTTGTGATGCGCGTCCGCTTAGATAAAGGTAATCAAAGGAGTTTTGGCGAGCTGCATTGGCGCGGAGTGGCGCTCGATTCTTTTGATAATAAAACTTGGAGGAAATCTACAGACGTTTATGTAGAACCTCACACTAAAGGCGAGAGAGGTATTTTCCGAGTTGATTACGCGACAAACAAAAATGATTTGACTGTCCAAACCGTTTATCTCGAACCGATTGATTCGACGGTTTTGTTTGCGCTTGCGCGTCCTGTAGCCATTCAGGGAGATTTTCAAACTCTGACTGTAGACTCCGAAGGCGCGTTAAATTTTATGCGGACGGGTTTTGAGCGCGTTACATATAGAGTATCTTCCGACCAAACTTTGCCAAGCGAAATAGAACTGAGAGCCGACCACGGAAATTATTCAGACAAGGACAAGCATTATCTGGAAATCCCTGAAAATCTAGACCGAAGAATTACAGAACTCACACGACGGCTAACTGAAAAAGCCGCGAATCGTTATGACAAAGCAAAAATAGTGGAAAGCTATCTGCAAAATAATTTCGGCTACACGCTCGATTTAAAAGCTGCGGGCGACCAGCCGCTTGCAGATTTTTTATTCAACGTCCGCGAAGGTCATTGCGAGTATTTCGCAACGGCGATGGCTTTGATGCTTCGCACGCAAGGCATCGCAACGCGCATCGTCAATGGTTTTCAGGAAGGCGAATATAACGAAACAGCCGACGTTTACGTCGTCCGTCAAAAAAACGCGCATTCTTGGGTTGAAGTTTATTTTCCCGAAACAAACGCTTGGATTCCATTCGACCCGACGCCTTTTGTCGGACAAAACGACGGCACAACGTCGATGGGAATTCTGGGCAGATTCGACAGTTACGCCGAAGCGTTAGAGACGTTTTGGATACAATATTTTGTTTCCTTCGACAATCAGGAACAGCGTTCGCTTTTCCGTTCGTTCAAAACGAGTTTCAGCGAATACCAAACAAAAACTTCCGTTTTGCTAAATGATTTTCAGAAAAGATTTTTCGATTGGTGGAAACAAGCGCGCGGCGACGAAGGCTTGCAGGCAAGCGCTAAAGCAATCGGATTCGGAATTGTATATTTCGTCGCCGGAATATCTGGAATTCTATTTTTATTTTGGCTATACCGAAAAATCATAAAACTCGAAATCTGGCAAAAATTGTCCGCTTGGCTGAAACGCAAAAACGAAACAACGATTATAGAGTTTTACGAACGAATGCAAAAAGTTTTAGCTGGAAGAGGTTTGACGCGCGCCGCGCATCAAACGCCGCTTGAATTTGCGTTCGCTTTGAATATGCCGGAAGCCGTAAAGATTACAGAAAAATATAACCGCGTTCGTTTCGGCGAAAAGAATTTGTCTAGCGACGAAACGCGAGAGATTGAAAATTGGTTGGAAGAATTGGAAACAAAGAATACCAAATGAAAACTTTTATTGATTATCTATCAAAATTTGTTTTTACAATTACTCTTATTTTCTTCTTTTATGGAATTATAAGATTTCCAGATGGTCCTATTCATCGGTGCGATGAAAACAGTTATTGCGGAAAACAAGGTCAACATCGCACAATAGAGGATTTTGAAGCGTATAATCGTTGGCAGACTATAAGTTTGGTGTCATTTCCTCTGATGTTTATTTTATTATTTATAAGTGAAAGAAATAAGAAGGATAAACTAAAACATTACTTTGATAAAAACTGAAGTATCTATAAATTCTTAATTTAAATTGAAATGAAAAAAGTTGGATTTGTCAGTCTCGGCTGCCCGAAAAACTTGGTTGACAGCGAAGTGATGATGGGGCAATTAAAAGCGGCTGGCTATGAAATTACGAATACAGAAGTGGACGCTGATGTTATTGTCGTCAATACTTGCGGGTTTATCGAATCGGCAAAGCAGGAATCTATCGGCGCGATTCTTGAAGCGACTAACTTAAAAGAACAGGGAAAGGCAAAGCGCGTCGTCGTCGCCGGTTGTTTGGTCGAAAGATACCGCGACGATTTGATAAAAGAATTGCCGGAAGTTGACGCATTTATCGGCACGAATCAAATAGGCGATATTCTAAAAGCCGCCGACGAAAACGAAACGCTCGCGCTTCCCGTCATCGGCAACAAAACCGCGACATACATTTACGATTTCGACACGCCGCGCCATCGCGCAACCGACGCGCACACGGCGTTTATAAAAATCGCCGAAGGCTGCGACCGACCGTGTGCGTTCTGCTCGATTCCTTCGATGCGCGGCTCTTTTCGCTCTCGTCGCTTGGGAAGCATTTTGAAAGAAGCCGAAGATTTGGCGAAACAAGGCGTCAAGGAAATTGTTTTGATTGCTCAAGATTCTTCTCGTTTCGGCGAAGATTTGGGCGAAGTTGACGCGCTTGCAAAACTCGTCCGCGCGCTCGGCGAAATTGAAGATTTAGAATGGATTCGCGTGATGTATGCTTACCCGACGCACGTTTCCGACGCTTTTCTGGAAGCAATACGCGAGACGCCGAAAGCCGTCAAATATCTCGATATGCCGCTTCAGCACGCTTCGCGCAATGTTCTGAAAAATATGCGTCGCGGCGGAACGCGCGAATCTTTAGAAAAATTAATTAAAAGAGTCAGAGAAAAAATTCCCGAAATTACGATTCGCACAACTTTTATTACAGGCTTTCCGGGCGAAACCGAAAGCGATTTTGAGGAACTGCTCGCGTTCGTTCGCAACTGCGAATTTGATAACGTCGGCGTTTTCACATATTCGGATGAAGAAGGAACGCCCGCGTATTTGTTGCCGGATAAAGTCCACGCGAAAACAGCGAAACAACGCCGCGCGTGTCTTATGAAGGAACAGGCGAAAATTTCAAAGCGCAAAAATTCTGAAAAAATTGGCAAAACTTTTCGTGTTTTGTTTGAGGGTAATTCGCAGGAATCGGATTTGCTCTGGCAAGGTCGCCTTGAAGGACAAGCGCAGGAAATTGACGGTTATATTTTAATCAATGACGCGCCGGAAGATTTCGAGCCGCAAATCGGCGCATTATACAACGTAAAAATTACCGAAGCGCACAATTACGATTTGATTGGCGAGATTGTTTGATAAGCTGTTTTCCGATTTCAGCAATATTAGGATTCGTTCACTTTTCTAGAAAGTTTTCGTTTAAAGTAAAAATAAAGCGAGAACGTAAAAAACATTGGAATAAACGAAAACAAAGCTCTTGTCCAAAGTGCCGTTAATGTCAAATGCTCGCTGCGGAAGGGTTTGCTGGCGCCCTTTACAAGATAACGACCTGAAGAATCGGGTTCGGTCATTAGCGGAATTATGAACGTTGAGAAAAGCACTAAAAAGAAAAGCAAAGTAAGCATACCGAATAAACCCTTTCGGAATTTTAATTTGTGAATTTCCTGCGAATTTGATATATCACACTGTTGGCAAAAGCCGGAACTGTTTAATGATGTTTCTTCAGGTTTTGCGCCGCATTGCCGACAAATTTTCTCTTTCATTTTCTCCATCCAAACCTATAAAGCTAGCTAAATAATAATTTGATTAATCCGAATTACTAACATCTACACCAAATTTGTTCATATACAAAACATCTGATAGATTTCTTGTAGAAAAAGCGAATTGCCGTCAGTTTGTTTCTCAAAACTTTCAATACGTGGAAGAAAAACAAAATAAAAAAACATTTCTTGATTATTTTTCCGTTGCATTTTCGACTTTCGGCGTCGGATTTATTCCGCTCGCACCCGGAACTTGGGGTTCGGCGGTCGGCATTTTTATTTTTCTTCTTACCCGACGCATTGAGTTAAATAATTTTGCTTCTAATTTCCCAGCCGGAAAATCAGCCGCATTTATATATGCGCTGAATGCAGTTTTGCTTCTGGCTTTTAGTTTATTAGGAATTTGGACGTCAAGTCGCGCCGCTAAAATCTTTCAAAAAAAAGACCCGCAGAAAGTTGTCGTTGACGAAGTAATCGGACAACTGATTGTTTTCTTTTTTGTTCCTTTTGATATTTCGTGGAAATTAATTTTGGCGGGATTTCTTCTTTTTAGACTGTTCGACATCTGGAAACCCTATCCGGTGCGAGAGTTTGAAACGCTTTCCGAAGGTTTGGGAATTTGCGCCGACGATATTGTCGCCGGCATTTACGGCGGAATTTGTCTGGCTGTAATCTACGCGGTTAGCATTTTTTTCTAGCGACAAAAAGCGCAAATTTGATTTTATTCATCCTTGCCGTCTTTCTCGAAAATCCAGCCTTTTCGCCAAAAATAAAACAAAAGCAGAAAAGCGATTGAAGCCATTACCGCCAGCGTTACGAAATAACCGTTTCTCGTATGAAGTTCGGGCATATTGTCGAAATTCATTCCGTAAATTCCGGCGATTAAAGATAAAGGCAGAATGATTGCCGAAAATATCGTTAAGACTTTTACAATCTCGTTCGTGCGGTTTGAGACGACGTTAAATTGAATATCCAGAAGTCCGCCAATCAAATCGCGGTAACTTTCCGCAAGGTCTGAAACTCGCATCAAATGGTCGTAAACATCGCGGTAAAAAGGCAAATGCGTATCTTCGATTAATTGAAATTCGCCGCGTGATATTCGGTAAAGGACGTTCGACTGTTTTGACGTAACGCGCCGCAGACGCGCGACGCTTCTTTTTAACGTGAGAATTTCCTCCAAAATGGCGTTGTTGCTTCTTTGCGAGCGAAAGATGCGCTCTTCAATATCGTTTATAGCGTTGTCGAAATCGTCAACGACCGGAATGTATAAATCAATCAGCTCGTCAAGAATTTGATGCAGCAAATAATCTGCGCCGCGCCCGCAGACATAAGCCGACGAGCGAACCTGCTGTTTGACTTTATCAATACTGCGAAAATTTTCGTGATGATAAGTTACGACAAAGTTTTTCCCCAAATAACCGTCGAGTTCTTTAGTACAGAAATTATACGAATTTGTTTCGAGTTTGACGCCGTGGACGATAAAAAATAAATAATTCGGAAAGGCTTCGACTTTCGGCGCGTTTCTCGTCTCGCGCGCATCCTCGACCGTTAACGGATGAAACTTGAAAACGTCAGACAAAATTTTATCGTCCGCCTCGCTCGGCGCTTCCATATCAACCCAAATTAAATTGTCTGGACTTGCCAGCAGTTCGGGAAGTTTTGCGACGTGAAAACCTTCTTCGACGCAATCCATTCCTTTCTGGTAAACGAATATTTCCATAATCTTCAAAAGATTTGCGGATGATTTTTGCTTTGTAAAGATGAAACCTTTTTTATGCGAATAATTTAGTCTGATAACTAAAATAAACGGAATATCGGAAATGAGCAACACAAATTTTGTGTTGTCGGCAGAGATTATCGAATCTTTTCAAACTGATTTTCGTAGTAGCATCAAGTAATAGTTATTTTATTTTCCTGCAAACTATCATTTCATTTTTATGGACGAACAAAATGTTACGCTGCGCGTCGAAAATGTGACGAAACGCTACGGCGAATTTACGGCTGTCGAAGATTTGAGTTTTAACATAAAAGCCGGAAAAGTTTTCGGTTTTTTAGGTCCGAACGGAGCGGGAAAAACGACGACGATTCGGATGATTGTCGGTATCACCGCACCGGACGAAGGACGAATTGAGCTTTTCGGGCAGAAAATTTCTCCTCAAACCCAAGATAGAATCGGTTATCTGCCGGAAGAGCGCGGGCTTTATAAAAAAATGAAAGTCTTCGAGCAGCTTCGGTATTTCGCTGCGCTCAAAGACGTTTCGCAAAAAACGGCGGATGACCGCATTGATTTCTGGCTCGAACGAATGAACTTGAGTGAATGGAAGAAAAAGAAAACATCGGATTTATCAAAGGGAATGTCGCAGAAAATCCAGTTTATCTCAACCGTTCTGCACGACCCGGATTTGCTGATTCTGGACGAACCTTTTTCCGGTCTTGACCCGGTAAATGTCGAGTTTATGATTCAAGCCGTCGGCGAACTTAAAGCCCAGCGCAAAACAATTATTTTCTCGACGCATTTAATGGAAACGGCTGAAAGATTGTGTGACGACATTATTTTAATAAACAAATCGCGCAAAGTCGTCGGCGGCACACTGCGCGAAGTAAAGCAAAGTTTCGGAAAAAATTTAATCGCTTTGCGAAGCGAAGGCGGCGGCGAGGTTTTGCAGGACAAAAGTTTAGTTGCAAAAGTTATTGAAAACGCCGACGAGCGTGAAATCGAGCTTGCCGAAAATGCCGACGCGCAAATTTTGCTGAAAAAATTAATCGAAAGCGGCGCGACGATTTATAAATTTGAACAAATCGAGCCGAGTTTGAACGATATTTTTATCGAAAAGGTAAAGGAGACAAATGCGTAAATTCTTAGCGGTCGTCAAACATGAATACAGAAAAATCGTTCTCAAGTGGACGTTTTTAATTGCAACTTTGCTGTTTCCGGTGATTGCAGCGTTGTTTGCAGTCGTTCCGGCATTGATTTTCTCAATCAAAAGCGAGCCGACGCGCATAATCGTTGTTGACAAGACAGGAAAAGTTGCGCCGCGCATCAAGGAGAATCTTTCAAAGGAAAATGATGAAGAAAAAGCTGAGCAATCTCAAAAAGATTTATCGGAAAATTTAACCGTGTCGAACGAAGAAAAAATGAAACAATCCGCCAAGCAAATGGGTGCGAGTTTCAACTTTATCGAATACGCGGCGGAAGAAAAATCGCTCGAGCAAATAAAACGCGAACTTAACGGTAAAATTACGGAAAAGGAAATTGATGCATATTTAATCGTTCCGCAGAATTACGAAGCAGCAGGCGCGCGGTTTGAGTTTTTCTCGCGCAAAGCCGGCGATTTTGTTGCCAATTCTCAACTCGAAAGCGCAATCAACGCCGCCGTGCGCTCGCAACGCCTTGCCAACGCTAATATCAGCGAAGACAAATTAAAGGATATAAGCCAAAACGTGGATTTGACCGTCAAAAAAGTAAGCGAGAAAGGCGACGAGAAAGACAGCGAAGGAAGTTTTGCCGCCGCTTTTATCGTCGGTCTGATGATTTACATTACGCTTCTTATTTACGGTCAGCAGATTTTGGCGGCAGTCATCGAAGAAAAAGAAACGCGCATTGCCGAGATACTTTTTTCGTCAGCAAAACCTTTTGAGTTGATGATGGGCAAACTCGTTGGCGTCGGTCTCGCGGGTTTGACACAACTTGCAATCTGGATAATTTCCGCGCTTGTTTTAGTAGGCATCGGTTTGGCGAATATGAGCGCGGCTGGCGTTAACGTCTCCGTTCCAGATATTACGCCGCTGACAATAATTTATTTTTTCATTTTCTTTCTGCTCGGCTTTTTTATCTACGCGACGATTTACGCGCTTATTGGCTCGATGGTTACGACAGTCCAGGAAGGCGGGCAATTTGCAATGTTTCCGATAATGTTTTTGATTGTCGGCTTTTATTTGAGTTTCGCCGTTATCCGCGACCCGAATTCGAGTCTTTCGTTTTGGGCTTCAATTGCGCCGTTCGTCGCGCCGATTACGATGCCCGTCAGAATTTTGGCGGAAACGCCTCCGTTTTGGCAGATTGCGCTTTCGATTTTACTGAACGGCTTGACGATTGCATTTTTAGTTTGGCTCGCAGCGCGCGTCTATCGCGTCGGAATGCTGATGTATGGCAAGCGCGCGACGATTCCCGAAGTCTGGAAATGGATTCGACAAAGCTGAAAAAGCTAAAAACTAAAAGTGAATAGTTAAGGAATTTTATTTCTCACTTTTAGACATCGGTTTTTCACTGATTTATTATGGCGACGAAATTTGATTATTCGTTAGATTATAAAAATTTGGATTTGCGAAAAAATCCCGAACTTTACCGCGTCGGCAAAGGCGAGCAAGGCGTTCTGCTTGTTGAACCTTATAAATCTGAAATCGTGCGACATTGGCGATTCAAAACGCCGGAAATCGCCCGCCAATCGAGCGCGAAAATTTACGAAATGTTTTTGGATTACAAACGACAAAAAGATTTTGTCGGAATGGATATGGCGCGGAAATTTCTGCAAATGGGAATTACCAGAGCGCGGCGTTACGCCAATCATC
>JALYZF010000178.1 GCA_030948995.1 Acidobacteriota bacterium | reverse complement strand
GATTTCGAGTTCCTCGATGTGAATTGAGGTGTAATAATCTTCTTTGACAAGACGTTCTGAAACCAAAATCGCGTCCTCAAAGTTGTAGCCGCGCCACGACATAAATGCCACCAACACATTGCGCCCGAGCGCGAGTTCGCCTCTGTCTGTGCAAGGTCCGTCGGCGATGACTTGACCTTTTTTAACTCGTTCGCCGACCTGCACAATCGCTCTTTGATTGATGCAGGTGTTTTGATTCGAGCGGGTAAATTTGACGAGACTGTAAATATCAGCCGTAACTTCGCGCGAAATCGTGCCGTCAACCTGATGGTCGGCTTTGACGATAATGCGTTCCGAGTCAACAAAATCAACCACGCCGTCGCGTTTTGCGATAACGACTGCGCCGGAATCGCGCGCCGCAATCGCTTCCATTCCCGTCCCGACAAACGGCGATTCAGCCCGCAGAAGCGGGACTGATTGACGCTGCATATTTGAACCCATCAGCGCGCGGTTTGCGTCGTCGTTCTCTAAAAAGGGAACTAAGGATGCCGCAACCGAAACAAGCTGTTTCGGTGAAACGTCCATATATTGAATATCATCGCGCGACGCTGTGATAAATTCGCCTTTGTTGCGCGCCGCGTTGCGGTCGTTAACGAAGTTGCCCTTTTCGTCCAGTTCGATATTTGCCTGACCGATTGTATATTTGTCTTCTTCCCAAGCCGTCAGATAAAACGGAAACGCCTCAAAATCGGCTTCGCGTCCGCCGCGCTTTTTCAGTTTTTTATTCGCCGCTTCTACGTCTTCGAGCGGCACGTGCGCGTTCGGTTTAAACTCGGTGTCGCCGCCGTTATGAATTTTCACGTATTCGATGACGCGCCCGTTTTCTACCTTTCGATACGGCGATTCGATAAAACCGAATTCGTTGATACGCGCAAAACATGACAGCGAAGAAATAAGACCGATGTTCGGACCTTCCGGCGTTTCAATCGGGCAGATGCGCCCGTAATGCGTCGGGTGAACGTCGCGGACTTCAAATCCGGCGCGCTCGCGCGATAAGCCGCCCGGTCCGAGCGCGGACAAACGGCGTTTGTGCGTAATTTCCGACAGCGGATTGGTTTGATCCATAAACTGCGACAGTTGCGACGAGCCGAAAAATTCACGAACAGCTGCCGTTACGGGTTTGGCGTTCACAAGGTCGCGCGGCATCGTCGTGAACATATCCTGCTGGATGGACATTTTTTCCTTGATGGCGCGTTCCATTCTCTCCAAACCGATGCGAAATTGATTTTCCAATAATTCGCCGACAGCGCGGACGCGGCGATTGCCCAAATGGTCAATATCGTCCTGTCCGTAGTTCTCACTGTCTTTTTTCATCCGCAGCAGATAATTGACGACTTCGTAAAAATCTTTGGCTTCGAGCAGGAAATTATTCAAATCCTGACGCTCAGGTCTGCCCATTTTGATATTGAATTTCAAGCGTCCGACGCGCGACAAATCGAAACGACGCGCGTCGAAAAACATTCCTTCAAGCAAGCGATATGCAGTCGGAACGGTTGGCGGGTCGCCCGGACGCATCTTTCTATAAATTTCAAGCAGCGCGTCAACCGGTTTTGCAATCGCGTCTTTTTTCAGCGTCTGCAAAATTACATTACCGATAGCGTCGTTTTCGGGAATAAAAACCGAAAATCCTTCGACGCCTTCTTCGATAATTTGTTGCAGTTTAGCCGCCGAAATTTCCGTATTGGCTTCGAGAACGACTTCGCCCGTTTCGGTGTTGACAACGTCGTCGAGCGCAAATGCGCCTTCAAAATCGGCAGTTGAAACTTCAACTTTTTCCGTGCCGAGTTTTCTGAGTTCTTTAATAGCCGAAGCCGTAATTTTTTTGCCCTTGCTGACGATAACTTCTTTTTTGTCTTTAATGTCCTGCTCGGCGCGCATTCCTTTCAGGTTTGTTTCGCCGTCGGCTTTTACTTTTACGAAAATTTTTCCTTTTTCTATCACAACGTCGTCGGTCGTATAGAACCTTCGCAGAATGTCGGCATTTGTAAATTCAGCATTTTTGACGACTTCCTCCAAGATATTATCGGAAACCGTTTTCATATCAATTTGCGGATTGAGCCACAAGCCTAAAGCGCGCAAGAAGACGGTCGCAACGATTTTGCGTTTTCCGAGACGCGCGTGCAGAATTCCTTTCTGGTCGTATTCAAACTCGACCCAAGAGCCACGATACGGAATAATTTTCGCCAGATAAGTATCGCGGTCGCCTTTAAAGAATACGCCCGGACTTCTATGAAGTTGCGAAACGATAACGCGCTCCGTGCCGTTAATAATAAAAGTTCCGTTATCTGTCATCAACGGAATTTCGCCGAAGAAAACGTCTTCTTCCTTGATGTCGCGGATTGTGGAAACTCCGGTTTCCGCGTCTTTGTCATAAACGGTTAGGCGGATTTTAACTTTTAGCGGCACGCTGTAAGATGTTCCGCGTTCTTGGCATTCCTGCTGGTCGTGTTTATGTTTTAAACCGACCGGTTCGCCGCAGTTTGAGCAGAGTTTCGGGCGCACTTGGTTGAAAGTTCCGCAGTTATTGCAGAGAACTTCCGCCGGATTAAACGGGTCAACTTTAATTTTCGCGCCGCATTCCTTACAGTTGGCGCGAAGATGTTCCAAGCCTTCGAGGTTGCCGCATTTGCACTGCCAGTTGCCGATTTGATATTCGACAAACTCTAAAGTCGCCGTTTCGCGGAAATCCGAAACAGGAAAGATAGATTGGAAAACAGTCTGCAGCCCAACCATATCGCGCTCTTCTGGAATTAAGTCCATCTGCAGAAAACGATTGTATGATTCGCGCTGAACTTCGATAAGATTTGGTATGCGAGCGGACGTATAAATTTTGGAAAAATCCACGCGCTTAGGCGCTTGACTTGTTCTGCGCCCGAGCCCGTTTGTATTTGTTTGTAGCGGATTAGAAATCATATTTTTATAATTCGGGTAACGCTGAAAAATTTCTGTTGATTTAAATATTTTTTGTTGCTAAGATGCCTTTAGTTCAAAAACCTTCCGACAACTTTTCAA
Source organism: Acidobacteriota bacterium (assembly GCA_030948995.1). Taxonomy (GTDB): domain Bacteria; phylum Acidobacteriota; class Blastocatellia; order Pyrinomonadales; family Pyrinomonadaceae. Next base: position 4,265 of record JALYZF010000178.1, on the reverse strand, counting down.
ATAAAGACGGCAAATGCGGTCGAGGGTAAAGTTTGCCCTGACCGCTTAAAATTCAGCAGTTTTGCTATAGTATAAATTTTCCGAAGAGTGCCGAAATAGACACCAACTCTCCAAGCTGTCTGCGAGAAATACTTCTCTTTTAATCCAAGAAACTCTGGTTAAAATCGAGAGTTTCAAACTGTGTAGATAATAGATGGCAAGCGCCAGAGATTAGTTGTCTCTCTCGCTTGCCGTTATAGTCTAACTTGTTAGTTATTTAACTTCAACCGTCGCGCCTGCTTCGGTTAATTTATTTTTGATTTCGTCGGCTTCGGCTTGCGAAACGCCTTCCTTAATCGCTTTCGGCGCGCCATCAACCAATTCTTTGGCTTCTTTTAGCCCGAGACCGGCAACGACTTCACGAACGACTTTGATGACGTTAATTTTCGCACCGCCGGCAGCGGTTAAGATTACGTCAAACGTATCTTTTACTTCAGCCGCCGGAGCAGCGTCGCCTGCGGTTGCCGCCATTGCCATCGGAGCGGCGGCTGCCGCAGCGGAAACACCGAAAACTTCTTCCAATTCTTTGACGAGTTCTGACGCTTCGAGAAGCGTCATGCCTTTTAAATATTCAACTACATCATCTTTTGAAACTGCCATGATAATTATTTTCCTTCCTCTTAGGGTTCTTGTATTTATTTGTTAAATCGTTAATCGAGACTTGAAACCTCGACTAACGGCTTTTATTTAGGTCAGCCGGAGAACCCAATGAAACGCCTTTTTCAGCTTTGTTGCATCGAAGCTGGTTTTGTGCGTCCGAGCCTTTAAGAGCGACCTGACTTATCGCTTCTGCTCGTTTTACCTTGAGTCGGCTTGTAAAAAATTCTTCTACTCTGCCGCCGGTTCTTCCTGAGAAGCGTCTGGTGCAGCAGTCGTTTCTTCCGTATTTTGTTCGGTTGTTTCCGCCGTTGTTGATTCCTGCGCGGGAACTTGTTCGTCCGTCTGCGGCGCGGCTGCTACTTCTTCAGTTGCAGCACTTGCTTCGGCTGTCGGCTGTTCAGTTTTTGTTTCAGCCGGTTGCTCTGCCGTAGCCGGTTTCGCGTCCCCGATTTGTTTAATGACAATCGCTAAATTGCGCGGAACGGCGTTGATAACCGTTACAATGCGCTGCGCCTGTGCGTTGATAACAAACAACAGCTTGGAAATAAGCTCTTCTTTGGACGGCAGGCTGGCAATCGCCTCGACTTGTTTGAAGGTAACGGCTTTTCCGTCAACAATGCCGACTTTGAATGAAAAAGTTTCGCCGTTGTCTTTTACGAATTTTGAAATCGTCTTCGACAAAATTACCGGGTCGCTATCCGTCCAAGCAATCGCCGAAACGCCTTTGAAATGCTCGTCGGCAGTCTCATAAGGCGTTCCTTTTATGGCGAGCCGCGCAATTGTGTTTTTAACAACTTGATAATTTGCACCCGCGCCGCGCAGTTGCTCGCGCAATTCTTGATCTTTGTTAACGGTTACTTTACTAAAGCTGATAACCATTGCGGATTTTGAATTGCTCAACTGCTCAGTGAGAGCATTTAAATCTTCTTGTTTTCTTTCTCTCGTTTTCATAAATCTTTGCTCCTCACGCGCTTTATGCAAATGCCAATTCATCAAGCAAAACGCCCGGACTCATTGTCGCCGCCAAATTTATTTTCTTCAAATAACGCCCTTTTGCCGTGGTCGGCTTAGCTTTCATTACAGCGTTGATTAAAACTCTTGTGTTTTCAAGAAGTTTTGCTTCGTCAAAAGAAACTTTACCAACCGGCGAGTGAATGACGCCCGTTTTATCTACGCGATATTCGACTTTGCCGGCTTTGGTTTCCTGTATGGCGTTTTTAACGTCCATCGTAACCGTTCCGGTTTTCGGATTCGGCATCAGCCCGCGCGGACCTAAAACCTTTCCTAAAGTTCCGACCGAGCGCATCATATCGGGTGTAGCAATGACAGCGTCGAAATCAAGCCAGCCGCCTTTAATTTTATCAACCAATTCGTCGCCGCCAGCAAAATCCGCACCGGCTTCTTCGGCTTCCTTAACTTTATCGCCCTGCGCGATAACGACGATGACTTTTGCTTTTCCGCCTAAGCCGTTTGGCAGAACAATCGTTCCGCGAACGAGCTGGTCGGCTTTGCGCGGGTCAACGCCGAGCCACATCGTCACTTCAACCGTTTCGTCAAAATTGGCGAACGCGATTTCTTTTACCTTTGTAATTCCTTCTTCTAAGGTGTGCCTTTTATTCGGCTCGACTTTTTTTAAAGCCGCCAAATATTTTTTTCCTTGCTTTGCCATTTTTTTATTTAAGGTTCAAACGAAATGCTTTTTTATTTGCACATTTTGTGTAGACATTTCTCCCTTTCGATAAAAACTTCAGATAAAGAATTTTATTTATCCTTTATCCCTTCAGCCTTTATCCTTCAACTGTCAATCCCATACTTTTCGCCGTGCCTTCAATTGTTTTGTAAGCAGACTCCAAATTTGTCGTGTTCAAATCCGGCATTTTTTTCTTGGCGATTTCTTCAATTTGCGCGCGCGAAATTTTTCCGACTTTCGTTTTATTCGCCGTTCCCGAACCTTTTGCGATGCCTGACGCTTTACGGAGCAAATCGGCGGCGGGCGGTGTTTTCGTTTCAAAAGTAAACGAGCGGTCGGCGTAAACAGTAATGACGACCGGAACTTTCATATCCGGGTCGTCGTTTGCTGTTTTCGCATTAAACGCCTTGCAAAACTCCATAATATTGACGCCGTGTTGACCGAGAGCAGGACCAATCGGCGGAGCGGGATTCGCTTTGCCTGCCGGAATTTGTAATTTGATATAACCTGTAATTTTCTTAGCCATAACTTTATAAATGGAAAATGGAAAACGGAAAATGGAAAATGTAGAAAAAGGATTTTAATTTTCCATTTTCCATTTTTCGTTTTCCATTAACTTCACTCTTCTTCTGCAAATGTAACTTTTTCAACGTCCAGAAAGTTTAATTCAACCGGCGTCGAGCGCCCGAAGATTGTAACAGTAACTTTTAATGTGGTTTTTTCTTCGTTGATTTCTTCTACTTTTCCCGTAAAGCTGGCAAACGGTCCCGATTTTATACGAACGACTTCGCCAATCTCGTAAGAGAATTTCGGTTTCGGTTTTTCCGCCGCAATCTCGACGTTGTGAACAATCTGGTCAACTTCCGCCTGAGTTAAAGGCGTCGGATGTTTGCCGCCCAAAAAGCCTGTAACTTTAGGCGTTGATTTTATCGCGTGAAATACATTGTCGGGAATTCGCGCCTGTTCGTTGCATTCTATCTCGACTAAAACATAACCGGGATAAAACATACGTGAAGACTCGATGCGTTTATTGCCGCGCATTTCGACGACGGTTTCCTTCGGCAGTAAAACTTCCGTAATCTGCTCGCCCAATTGCATATCGCGGATGCGCGCGTTTAGGCTTTCCAGAACTTTGTTTTCATGCCCTGAATATGTGTGGATGAAATACCACTGCTTCATTATCTAATCCTTATACTCCGACAATTTTATTGACCAGCCAAGTTAATGCGTCTAAGATATAGACCCACGCCCGGTCAACCAAAAAAAGAAAAACGGCAAAAAATATGACGTTGACGATAACGATAATCGTCGTATTTTTAACATCATCGCCGGAAGGAAACGAAGTCTTGTCTAATTCTTCGCGCGTGTGCTGAATAAATTCGCCGACGCTTTCCTTTTTGTTTGTAACCTCGTTATCCATATCCAAGGTGTCAACTGCTTCTGACACGGCTTTTTCTCCTCAATTTTTGAATGGCAGGGGTACCAGGACTCGAACCCGGACCTACGGTTTTGGAGACCGACATGCTAACCATTGACACCATACCCCTTCAATTAGTTTAGAGTTGAAAGTGGAGAGTAGCGAGTAAGAAATCCTTTAACTCACCACTCTCCACTTTCAACTCACCACTATTGGTTATTTGTTTTCTCTATGCAAACGATGGCAGCGGCAACGATTACAAAATTTCTTAAGCTCAAGCCTTCCCGGCGTGTTCTTTTTATTTTTCGTCGTTACATAATTGCGTTCTTTGCATTCTGTACACTGTAAAATAATGTTATCTCTCGGCATAACTTCAACCTCTTAATTTCTACTCAACAATATCAGAGACAGTTCCCGCTCCGACGGTTCTGCCGCCTTCACGAATAGCAAAGCGGAGTCCCTTCTCCATCGCAATCGGCGCAATCAACTCAATCTCCATTTGAATGTTATCGCCGGGCA
>JALYZF010000010.1 GCA_030948995.1 Acidobacteriota bacterium | reverse complement strand
AACGAGAAAAAGCGTCCAGCCATAGAGGAAGCCAAAGAGAGGCGAAAACGCCTCGCGTAGATACACATACTGCCCCCCGGCGCGCGGCATCATGGCGGCAAGTTCACCGTAAGAAAGTGCTCCGGTGACGGTCAGCACGCCGGCGACACACCAGGCGATGAGAAGCCAACCCGGGCTGCCAAGCTCGCGCGACATTTCGGCGGAGACGATGAAAATGCCCGACCCGATCATCGAACCGGCGACAATCATCGTCGAATCGAGCAGTCCGAGACCGCGAATAAAGCCTTCGTCTTGTTTTTCAGCGATTACGGCAGCGTCGCTTGTCATAAATTTTCTAAAAAATAGTTTTTAGAAATCAAAAACTTTTGTCTTGTCGGCGAGAGATGAACTTTGCCATATTATACTTTTAATTCGCTCGCTGTCGAGCGATTTTCGTTTTATTTTGCTGCGAAAAGAAAATTTTATGGCGGACGCCGCACATTTTTTAATAATATTTAACCACATATGAACGCAGATTAATGGAAAACGGAAAATGGAAAATGGAAAATGAAGAAATCCGTTTTAATTTTCCGTTTTCCATTTTCCGTTTTTCACTTTTTCCCCGCGTCTTTGTGGTAAATTATTCATAAAAGTTATGAACGAACAAAAAAATCAAGGCGATATGAGCGCGGCGGATTTTCGCCGCTACGGTTATGAAATTGTCGATTGGATTGCCGCGTATTTCGAGCGGCTTGAAGATTTGCCCGTGCTTTCGCAAAATGAGCCGAACGATTTGAAAAATGCTTTGCCGAAGAGTGCGCCGGAGGCGGGCGAAGATTTCGGGGCGATTTTCAATGATGTCGAAAAATTGATTCTGCCTGCCGTAACCAATTGGAATCATCCGAATTTTCACGGGCTTTTTTCGACTTCGACGAGCGCGGCGGGAATTTTCGGCGAGATGCTCGCCGCGACTTTCGATATGAAGGCGATGCTCTGGCGAACCGCGCCTGCTTCGACTGAGCTTGAAGAAGTGGTTCTCGATTGGTTGCGGCAAATGATGAATCTTGATGTCGGTTTTAAGGGAATAATTTATGACACGGCTTCGGTTTCAACGCTGCACGCAATCGCCGCCGCGCGTGAAGGCTTGCATCTAAAGATACGCGAAATTGGTATGAGCGGGCGAGACGATTTGCCTTTATTGAGAGTTTACACTTCCGAGCAAGCGCATTCGTCGGTCGAAAAAGCCGTGATTCTTTTGGGCTTGGGACAAAAATCTCTGCGAAAAATCGAGACAAACGAGCGCTTTGAAATGGACGTGCAAAAACTGCGCGAAGCGATTGAGGAAGACAAACGAAACGGATTTGTTCCGTTTTGCGTCGTGGCAACGGTCGGCACGACTTCAACGACGAGCATTGACCCGGTTGCGGAAATCGCTTCCGTCTGCGAAGAAAACGCACTGTGGCTGCACGTTGACGCAGCTTACGCGGGAAGCGCTGCGATTGTTCCCGAATTGCAATCGTGCTTAAAAGGCTGCGAGCGCGCCGATTCAATCGTTACCAATCCGCATAAATGGATGTTCACGCCGTTCGATTTATCGGTTTTGTATTGCCGTCATTTGGATTTGTTGAAGCAGGCGTTTTCGCTCGTTCCCGAATATTTGAAAACAAACGAAACTGTTACAAATCAAATGGATTACGGCATTCAACTCGGCAGACGTTTTCGCGCGCTCAAACTCTGGTTTGTGATTCGATATTTCGGGCAAAACGGTTTGATTGAAAGAATCCGCGAGCATTGTAGGCTTGCAAAACTTCTCGCTTCTTGGATTGAAAAATCAAAAGATTGGGAACTTCTCGCGCCCGTGCCGTTTGCGCTCGTCTGTTTCCGCGCCGCGCCGAAAGCGTTTGAAAACTTGGATGAGCTAAACGAAAAGCTGATGAATGAAATCAATGCTTCCGGTAAAGCGTATATTTCGCACACAAAATTAAACGGTAACTTCACGCTGCGGCTTTCAATCGGAAGTATTCACGTTGAGCAGCGTCATATCGAAAACGTCTGGAATTTGCTGAATGAAAAGTTGTCTGAAACAAAATCCTTAACGGATAAAATAAATAATTCGGTCTGAATACGGACAGTTATGGAGAATCGAATGAAAAGATTTACATTATTTTTAATTATTATTTTAATCGGTAACTTAAGCGCCTTCGCCCAAACTAAAAACGCGAAAAAGAAATCGGCGGCAAAAACAAAATCTACAAAAGCGGCGAATTACAAAGATAAAAAATCGGCGAGAGAAAAATTCAATCCAACTGCAGACCCGAATAAAGATTTGCAAACGGCGATTGCACGCGCGAGGCGCGAAAACAAACGAATCATTCTCGATGTCGGCGGCGAATGGTGCGGCTGGTGTCACGAGATGGACAATTTTATTTTGCGAAATGCCGAGCTAAATAAACTACGCGACAAAAATTTCATCTGGCTGAAAATAAACTTCAGCGAAGAAAATACGAACGCAGCGTTCCTTGCAAACTATCCGACAATCAAAGGCTATCCGCATCTTTACGTTTTGGAAAAGGACGGAACTTTTGTTTATTCAAAAGATACTTCGGAACTCGAAGACGGCGTGAAATCCTACAACCTGCAAAAATTCACGGATTTTCTAAACGAGTATGCGCCGACTTCAAACAAAAATACTGACGCATTGTCTGTCGTGAATAATCGCCGTCCCGAAATAATGCTCGATGAAGTGCTTGCAATTGCGAACGATTATGTCAGGCAAAATGGTATTAATATTTCTGATAAATATATTGATTTCGTGAAATTACATACAGACATACCAGATAAAAGTAAAAGTTTTTGGGAGATAACTTGGGAATTAAATAGATTTGCCAAAGGCGGGCAAATTTTTGTAAGGGTTTTTATGGATAAAACAGTCAAAGTTAATTATGGGGAATAAGTTTTTGTGAAATTTGTCAAAGAATCAATCATAAAAGCCAAGCCCGAACGGGTTTTCGCTTTTCACGCACTTCCCGACGCTATCGAACGCCTGATTCCGCCTTGGGAAAACGCGCGAATTATACAAAAAGCTGATATTACAAAAGTCGGCTCGCAGGCGATTATCGAGCAGAAAATTTTCGGCTTGATTCCTTCACGCTGGATTGCCGAACATACGAAATACGAGCCGCCGCGAATGTTTGAAGACATACAGATTTCAGGACCTTTTCGCAGATGGCGACACCGCCATATAATTTCGCCGCATGCCGCCGGCGCGATTCTGCGCGACGAAATAGAATTCGAGCCGCCGTTTTCATTTTTCGGACAAATTGCCGCACCAATTTTTATTCTGCCGAAAATTGAAAAAATGTTTGCGTATCGCCACGAAGTTACGCGAAAATGGTGTGAACAAAATGATGTGGATTAAATTGCAAATATGACATCTTTGGAAAAAGTCGAACAATTAAAAAGCGAACTCGACCGTTTGCGCCCGCTCGACGCGGAAGCCGAAGCGCGAATTATGCAAAAGTTTCGGCTTGATTGGAATTTTCATTCAAACAATCTCGAAGGCAATTCTTTAACTTACGGCGAAACGAAAGCCTTAATTTTGTTCGGCATCACGGCGCAAGGCAAACCGCTCAAAGACCATTTTGAAATCACCGGACACAACGAAGCGATAAATTGGATTTTGGAAATCGTCAAAGGCAAAACCGAATTGACCGAAGTTTTTATTCGTCAACTGCATCAGCTATTGCTCAAAGAATCTTACGAAATCGAAGCGCAAACGCAGAACGGAAAAGCAACGAAAAGACGCATCGAAGTCGGCAAATATAAAACTCAACCGAATCACGTCATCACGCAAACGGGCGAAACATTTTACTTTGCCACGCCGGAAGAGACACCCGCGAAAATGCAGGAACTCGTTGAATGGTTTAGAAAAGAAAGAGAAAATTCAAAAACGAACCCGATTATCTTAGCCGCGCTATTTCATTATCGCTTCATCCGCATTCACCCGTTCGACGACGGCAACGGCAGAGTCGCCCGAATCTTGATGAATTTT
>JALYZF010000006.1 GCA_030948995.1 Acidobacteriota bacterium | reverse complement strand
GAAGAAAAAACAATCGTCGTCAACGCGGAGCGTCAACCACTCGAATCGAAGACGCGCTGCAAAATATAAACAATAATACAGACGCTTTTAATTTTACCGACAATCAAGTTTTCGGCGCTAAGACCGTCAATCAATTCCGCTTTCAATGGTCTCGTTTCCTGCCGAGTTATCAAACGGATAATCCGCTCGACCCGGTTGTGTTAATCAGTTATAGAAATCCGATAACCAACGGTGTCCAGACTCTTATCGCCGGTAATTCAACGTCAAGCTCGAATTCTGGTTTTGCCAGCAGCCGTAAGGAAAAAAGACTGCAGTTTCAAGATTCGCTGACTTATGTTTTAGGCTCGCACACGCTTAAAGGCGGATTCGACGCGCAAAATGTCAACTCTGAAGCGATTTCTTTAGGCGATGCGACGGGAACATTTAATTTCAACAGCGTTTTGAATTACCAAAATAATACTTTGTCCCGCTTCAGGCAGAATTTTGGAACTGATATAACCGTTAAAAACACTTATTATGGATTTTTGCAAACGACGAATTTCGCCCGATTTCAAATCTGACAGTAAGCTACGGTTTGCGTTACGAGAGAGAAACGGCTATTTCCGACAACAATAATTTCGGACCTCGCCTAGGAATCGCTTACGACCCGTTCAAAAAAGGAAAGGGCGTGATTCGTTTCGGCGCCGGAATATTTTACAATCGCGTTCTTCTACGCACGGTCGGAGATTTTATCCAAAACAGTTCCGGCGACTTATTTCAATTTGACACGAATAATATCGGAACGTCCGGCACCGACCCGAGACGAATTGCCGTTCTCGGTAAAATCGCTCAACAATTCCCGTCCGGCTACTCATCCGTAACCGATTTGAAAAATGCAATAACATCTCTAGGATTCGCTTCAAGTTTAGGCTTTACGACTAACACGGCGACGACGGGTAATCCGCTGCGCTCGGTTGACCCGAATTTGAAAATTCCCGAAAGCTACCAGTTTAATATCGGCTTTGAACGCGAAATTTCAAAAGGATTAGTTTTTGAAGCAAATTATACCGTTAACAGAACCGCTAATTTATGGCGCGAGTTTAATCCGAACGCTCCGGTTGTTCCCGCCGGATACAGCGATTTTACATCCTATTTGTTAGCCAATCCGTTTGTGTTTACAACTGCGGGCGCGACAACTCTGACGACGAGAACTTACAGGTTTTATCTCGGCGCGGCAAACGATTCAAGCGGCGTAGCTACGGCACAGGGCGGAACTACGGCTTGCGCGACGACAGGAACTGTAACTTGTTTCGTGAACTTAAATTCCGTAAATTCAACGACTACTCTTCCGAGCATCGCCGTTGCCGGCTCTACTACCAATTCCGTCGGCACGCCCGTCGGAATCGCTTTGGCGGCAGTGGCGCAATTTAGACCGAATCCGAATCTGAGTGAAACCGCAAGAGTCGCTTCAATCGGAAACTCGTTTTATCACGGTTTGATTTTAGAGCTTCGCAGTCGTTTCCGTAAAATCGGTTACGGTTTCGGTTCAACTGTGAGAGCCGCTTATACACTTTCCAGCACACGAGACGACGGATTAAACAATACGTCCAACGCCGAAGTCAACGGCGATTTCAGCCGAGAATGGGCGAGGACTTTGCAGGATAGGCGACACCGTTTCGCTTTTTCGGGAACGATGGAGACGCCTTGGTGGTTGGGCAGATTGAGATTCGCGCCGCTTCTGCGCTTGGGCAGTCCGGCACGTTTTAATTTGGGCTACGGCGTTGACCGAAATCTCGATGATGTCAGCACAGACCGCCCGAATTTCACCGGAAATATAAGCGACATCAGATACAGAGAACCCGGCTCGGATTTTCCGACCACTCTCGCCGCGCAGTTTTCGCTTCCGTCGATTGGCGCAAGAAGCGGAAATCTGCCGAGAAATGCCGGAATCGGACCGAGCCTTTTTATATTCGATTTGAGCGTAACGCGCGAATGGAAATTTGCCGAAAGATTCAAACTGCGTCCGATTATCGAATTCGGCAATATTCTTAACGCGACCGTTTTTAGCTTCGGTTCGGAATTTATTGATTTTAATGTACTCGGCGCAACGCCGACGCTGACTCAACGGACAAATTTCCAAAACTTTCTTATTCCGACCAGAACATATCGCCAGCGCGACATTCGGCTCGGTGTAAGATTTGATTTTTAATTTGCGAAATCAATTGAAAAATAAAAGCGAGATTGCTTTTTTACAAAATAATCTCGCTTTTTCGTGCGAATTGTTCAAATTTTTAATGACGAACAGCAGTGGTATATGTTAGTTTATATTTGTTGAACATTTTTGTTCCGCCAATAATTATGAGTCGAGTTTTAGATACAACAAACACTTCCTTTTCAGAAGTTTCGACCGAATCGGTCTTGCTTGACGCCGACCTTTTCATTAAATACCGCTCGCCGGAAAAAGCCTTTCAATTGCTGCGTGATTCGATGGAACGCTCGCCCCGTTCGATTGCTCTGCGCGAGAAGATGCGGGAAATCTGCATCTCGCAAAAGAATCAGGACGAAGCCGCCAAACAATGTCTCGCGCTGGTTTCGCTTTATATCGGACGCGAAGAATTCGATTTGGCGTATGACCGCCTTCAGGAAGCCAAACTGCTCGACCCGCGCATTTCTGTCGCGCCCGGTTTGGAAGCAATCCGCCGCGCGCGTCGTCCCGAATTCGCTTTGACGCGCGACCGCTCTCCGCAGGAAATTCGCACGGACGTAACGTTTGCGGGAAATCTCGCTTTCGTCAGCATTTTCGACGCCGTTCAGGTGATTGAAAATTCGCGAATGACCGGACTGCTGGTAATTAAATCCGACACGCACATCGGCGGCGTATCCTTTAACGAAGGCAAAATCGTCGACGCCGAATGTCAAGGGCGCAACGGCACGCAGGCGTTCCGCGAAATTATCGAAATCAGCAGCGGCACGTTTGAGTTTTCAATCACCGAAAAGGAATTTACCGTCGTCATTAACGTCTCGTCGAACACGAATTTTCTGCTCGACGTTCTAACCGAACTCGACCAAGAGCGCGCCGAAAAACAAGGCTTACGAAATTTGAACGAAGAAGAGTTTTAGACAATTACGATTTTCAAATTATCAATATAAGTTAAGTTGATTAGTCTGTTTAATGCCTATGTTGCATAATACGAGCAATAAATCTGCCGATGGATTCGGAACGGTTCTACTTCAATGTCGGTGGCGGCGCGTTCTCTCCATAGTAATAGTTGTAGGTAGTGTCGCCATAACATTCAGCTTCTCCTATGTATTCTTTAATGAAACAAGTTGGACTCTTAAATTACTTGTGGCTGTCGTCATCCTATTAGGACTAGTCGGCATTATGAACGGTATCCGAAATATTATTAATCCGCAACTGTTGTTTGAAGTTACAAGTCGAGGCATCCTGATGTATGTTGAAGGGAACATTTCTCTTTCGCCTCCTTTTTTCATTCCGTGGGAGCGTGTTGAATCAATGAAATACGAGGTGCGAACCACGTTTGACGTCGGTCACAGGCATACAATCAAGGTAGTCGCCTTAAAAGTGCGAACGGATGAAACATGGTCGCCTGTCGGATGCCTTAAGTGGAACTATGAACAATTAACAGGCTACATTTATCTTGACGCCTTCACCGGAGCGCCGCACGACACAGACTTATTCCATCAAGTAGAAAAAATCAAAGCGCAATACAGCCCAATGACATCATAAGCACAGCCAAGACGACAAGTCCTTGCAACCCATCGCTTCGTTGCGTATCTTTCAACAACCTTCACAATGAATCCTTTATTCACAGCGCGCCTACACTCTGGCGTTATTTTAAACCGACATAATTCGTAATTGATTTATGTTTGACTTCAAAGAGCAAAATCAACAAAATATAGTGCGAATCTCTTCCCTTTGCGCTATACGATGTTCAAACTCCAGCGTCTCGAAATTACAGGCTTTAAATCGTTTGCCGATTACACGGAAATCGTTTTCACCGGCAGCGGCATAACTGCGGTCGTCGGACCGAACGGCTGCGGCAAAAGCAACGTTTCGGATGCGATTTCGTGGGTTTTAGGCGAGCAGCGCGCCAAATCCTTGCGTGGCGAGGATATGAAGGATGTCGTTTTTCAAGGCACAAGCCGCCGTAAACCTTCGGGAATGGCAGAAGTCGTGCTTCATCTGGTTCGTGACGAAGAATTTGAATTTACAGGCGAAGACGAGGAATTAAGCGACATTGACGCCGCCTTGGGCGAACTCGACGAAAAATCCGTAATTTTCGACGACGAAGCTGCCACTGAAACGAGTGAAGTCGCAATTGCTAACTTACAACTCTCAACTGACGGAAACGGTTTTCACGCGGAAGAAATCGAAACGGTCAAAGTTGCACAAGTCGGCTCAATCCAAACCGTTCAAACAAAAGTTAAAAGTAAAAGGCATTGGCGACCGCGCTCGTTCGCGCTCGATTTTGCGCCCGGCGAAGCGGTTTCAGTAACGCGCCGCCTGTATTTGTCGGGCGAAAGCGAATATCAATTAAACGGAAAATCGTGCCGCCTGCGAGATATACAGGATTTATTTGCCGGAACAGGCTTATCGGGCGCGCATTACGCTTTAATCGAGCAGGGAAAAATCGGGCAGATTTTGTCTTCAAAACCAGCCGACCGCAGAAACTTAATCGAAGAAGCCGCCGGAATTTCTAAATTTCGCACGCGCCAACGCGCCGCCGAAACACGGCTCGAATCCGCCAAAACAAATTTAAGCCGCATTTCCGACATTGTTTCGGAAATCGAAAAACAAGTCGGCTCGCTGCAAAGGCAGGCGGCAAAAACACGCCGTTACAAAATTCTACGCGAAGAATTTCGCACGCTTCTCCGGCAACTATTCGCCGCTGAAGGCAGACACTTAACCGACCTTGCAGAAGAACTCGACCGAAAATTAGAAAAAGCGGCAGAAGGCGAGCGCGAAATTTTTGCGCGTGTCGGCGAAAAGGATGAATCGTTTCGGGCGGCGACCGGCAAAGCCCGCGAACGGGAAGAAAATTTGTCCGAGCTACGCGCAGCGCAGGCGGAAAACGTTTTGCAGCGCGACCGAAACCAGCGCGAGCAAATTTATAAACAAGAACAAATCGAGAATCTAGAAAAACGTTCCGCTCTGCTAAAAAGCGAAATCGAAGCAGCGGAGCAACGCCGGAAACTTTTCAAATCCGAAATCGAACGCCTCAAAAAAGACGAGCAAAAAGAACGCGGCGAAGCCGAAGAGAACGAAATCGCTTTGCGCGAAGCCGAAAATAAATATAACGCGGAGGTGCGTCGCCTGCGCGAAATCGAAACGGAAATCGAAGCGAATCGCGCCGAAGTTTTGCAGCACACGACTTCGGTCGAGCGGCTAAAAGCAATCGAACACCAGCTAGAGAACACGATTGAACGATTAACCGAACGCGCCGAAGGCTTGCAGCGTGAAGGCGAGCGCGCTTTTGACGCTCACGCCGAACACGAAAAAGAAGCAAAAAATCTCGCCCGCGATTTATCCGCCGAGCGCGGAAAATTAGCAAAACTGCAGGCGGAAAAACAGAAGCTTTTAAAAATTTCCGGCGAAGCGCGAACCGTTTTGCTGGCGGGCGAAAAATCATTAAACAACGCGCGCGAAGATTTTTCACGCACGCGCCATCGTCTCGAAACTCTGCGCGAACTCGAAGAAAAGCGCGCCGTTTACGCGCCGAGCGTGCAGAAACTTTTCGCCGAAGAAAAAAAAATCGGCGTCAAATTCTTAGGAACTCTTGCCGACAAATTTACGGTTGACGCGCGCGCGGAAAAAGCCGTCGAGAATTTATTCGGAAATTATCTACAGACAATTCTCGTCGAATCGGACGCGGATGCGCGAAAAACTTTTTCTTACTTGAACGAAAATAATTTGGGAAGAATTTCAGTTTTAATAGTTCAAAGTTTAAAGTTCAAAGTTCAAAGTCGAAAAAAAGAAATCCAAAACCCAAAATCTAAAACCCAAAATCTAAAAGATTTTCTTGGTTTGTCGGATGAATTTGCAGCGCTGCTCGAAAAAGTTTTCCCGCTAGAGATGTCGGCGCAGTTAGTTGAAAATTTTGACGGTGTAAAAGCGAAGGACGGCGAAGTTTTTGTCAGCTTCGACGGCGATTTGCTGATTGGCGGAAAACTGCTTGTCTGCGGAAAACAAAAATCGAACGAAAAAAACTTGTCGCTTTTAGCCTTCAAACGCGAGTTGCGCGAACTAGAATCGGCTTTTCAAAAATCTAGCGAAATAATTAAAAAAGCGGAAAAAGAAACCGAAAAGGCGCGCGCATATTTAAGCGAGCAAGAAAATAAAATCGTCGATTTACAATCGCTACTCGTAAAAATCGAACGCGAAGCGCTGTCTTTGGAAATCCGCGAAAAATCTATCAGACAGGAAGCCGAACGCGCCGACCGCCACCGAAAAGTCGTCAGCGAGGAAACTAAACAGATTGGAAAAGAAATTGCCGAACTGCTCAAAAGACAAAAAGAAGCGCTGGCAAACGCCGAAAAAGCCGAGCAAGCTAGAACGACGGCGGCGGAAAAACTCGCGGTAGTCTCGAATAAATTAAGCGAAGCGCGCGCAAAAACCGAAAATGAAAACGCCGCGCTAAATGAAAAAATAACTTTGGCGGCAACTACCAACGAGCGTCGTCGCTCAGCGCAAGCGGCATTAAAACGCATCGAGAATGAACAAGCTGAACTCGACGCGCGGCTCGCGCGGCTTAATTTAGAAGTTTTAGAAATCGAAGGAAAGGCGCAAAGTTTGACCGAATCTATTAAAGAAATCGAGCGAAAAAACGCGCTTGCCGACACGGAACAAACCCGCGAGCAAAACGAACTGGCAGAGGCAACAACGCATCTAAAACTTGCGCGCGAGCAGGCGGACGCGACGAGTACGGAACTTGCCGAACTAAATCGCCAAGCCGCCGAAGCCAGAAACGAACGCGCCGCGCTGGAAATCAAGCAGGCGGAAACGATTACGCGCTTGCGAAACATCAACGAAAAATGCGCGCACGAATTGAATTTATCGCTTGTCGAATTGGTTGAAAATCAAGCTGTTGAAACGGATTTCGATTTGGAAGACGCGCGAAAAACGGTTGAAGATTTGCGCGCAAAGCTGGAAAATTTCGGCGCGATAAATATGCTCGCGCTCGAAGAATTGTCCGACGCCGAAGAAAGGCTTTTGTTTTTAACGGCGCAGAGAAAAGATATTATCGACGGTATCGCAGCGGCGGAAGAAGCGTTAAGAGAAATAAAAGCGCGCTCGCGCGAGAAATTCAAAGAAGCATTCTACGCGATAAACCGTAATTTTACGGAGTTTTTCTCAGAGCTTTTCGGCGGCGGACGCGGCGAGATGACGTTGCTCGAAGCCGAAGACGTTCTCGAAGCCGGAATCGAAATCGTCGCGCAGCCGCCCGGAAAACGTCTGCAAAATATCCTGCTTCTTTCAGGCGGCGAAAAAGCGATGACGGCAATCGCGCTGGTGATGGCGATTTTCCGCTTCCGTCCTGCGCCGTTTTGCTTGCTCGATGAAGTTGACGCCCCGCTCGACGACGCAAACGTCGGGCGTTTTGTTAATAAAATTGCTACGATGAGCGAGAAAACGCAGTTTATCGTTATCACGCATAACAAACGCACAATGGAAGCGGCGCGCGCGCTCTACGGCGTGACGATGCAGGAAGCCGGAGTTTCAAAAGTCGTGTCGGTTAGATTTGAATAAACAATGAAAAAAATAATTTTTGTAATTTTGATTTCTGTTGGATTTTTGAACTTTACCGATTCGGTTTCGGCACAAACGAGAAAGCCCAAAACTACGCGAATTGTAAAAAAACCGACGGCGAAAACAATCGTTAAAAAGCCTATTGCGCCCGGTGAAGAGACAGCTAAAGAACCTGCAAAAAAGAACGAGAGACCAACTGAAAAGTCCGCACCCGCAGACGGTTTCGAAACGGCAAAAAAAGCGAATCAAACTACGAAAAGCAATTCGCGCCCGAATCAAGAAAAACAACCTGCGCCCGTTTATTTCTACACTTTCTCGCAGCCGCAATTTCTCGTCTCGAAAATTCTTATCGAACACGACGAAAACGGACGAGGGAAAATATCTTTTCAAAAACGCGATTTCGGCGATTTTATCACCGACCCGATTCAGCTTTCGCCCGCCGCTTTAGAGCGCGTGAAACTGGCTTTCAATAATTTGGATTTTCTCGACTCAAAGGAAACGTATCAATCGCCCGATAAAAATTACGCGCATCTAGGCACGTTGAAGTTTGCCGTAAAAAAAGACGGGCGCGAGCGAAACGCCGAATTTAACTGGACGGAAAACAAGGATGCGAAAATTTTGGCAGACGAATATCGTAAAATCGGTCAGCAGTTTGTCTGGATTTTCGACATAAACGTCGCGCGCGAAAACCAGCCGCTTGAATCACCCGCTTTGATGGACGCGCTCGACTCAATGATAAAGCGCAATGAAATTTCCGACGATGTTCAAATGCTCCCGTTTTTGAAAGAGTTAAGCGAAGACGAACGGCTGCCGCTAATTGCCCGCAACCACGCGATGCGGATTGTGAAGGAAATCGAGAAGAAAGAAGAGAAGAAATAAATTCGATTAGCAAAGATTTTCTTCCCAAACTATTTTTGTAAGTTTATTGTTTTTGAAGTAAAAATTTGCCTCACCGTCGTTTATGAAATAAGACAAATTGGTTAAGCCGGATTTTTTGGTTTCATTATCCGGTTGACCAAGTTTCGTCTGCAAATTCTTTAAGTCAGAACCAATCTTTATTCCTTTTGAAGGAATCCATTTCGCAGTGGTAATTTCAATTGAAACGACAGAAAAATTTTGCTTTTGACCGTCACCGTCGAGTTTGATTACTAAGCCGGAATAATACAAAGTCAACAACTTATCGCCGCACGGGAAAGAGCCTTGATTCGCGCTTCGTAACGGCTTTCCAAGCTGACGAACAACTGCTGAATATGACGTGCCGATAGTAACGCTTTTAACTTTCAGGTCAATCACATTAGCCGAAGCGTTAATCGGAAAGACAAGAAAAATAAACAAGAACAACAATCGTTTCATAAATTAGCCAATTTCTCAGCAACCTCTGTCGTGCTTATGAGTGGAACTTAGCTGATTATTACGGTCTGAATCAACGACGTATAGAATCACTACTAAACCATTGCTAAAATCGCCGATTCCGCTTCGCGCGGCAATTCGACCGGAACAAAATAATCTGCCGAAAAAAGATAATCTTCGCCCGATTCGTCAATTACTCTCATCATATTGTGCCGCGCGCCTTTTTCGTCGGGCAGCACGCGATAGACTTTCCATAATTGCAAGGATGCCGGATATTCTTCGTTTTTGACGCAAATTGCGAATTTAGGTTTATCACTCATAATCTTCAATCGAAAAGGTCTTTGATTTTCATTTCCACTTTGCCGACGCCGCGCGCTTCATACCAATGCAGTTCGGCTTGAAACTCTTCGCCGTCATCAAGAAAACGAACGCGGGCAAAACCTTTTAACTTGCGCCAACGCCCGCTTCCGTAAGTTTTTCGCAGCCATTCAAGGTCGCGGATTTTGCTGCCGACGGCGATTATTTCGGTGTCTTCGATTTCGCTTATGACTTCAAATACACTCATCGAAAAAATCTAAATATTTAAATTTCTACGCGCCCGCCGGTGCGAGTTTTTCCGCAACTTCCGCCGTCGAAGCGGGCGAGATTTCGTCCGTGTCTTTGATTAAAGAATCGTTGACGAGTTTTTCCTGTTCGAGATTGTGAATCGCATAAGAGCCGGTCGCGGGCGAAGCCGACGCGCTTCTGCCGACGTATTTCAATGAAACATTTGCGGGCAAAATCTCGCGCAAACGCGGTTCTATAAACGTCCAACCGCCCATATTTTGCGGTTCTTCCTGTGTCCAGAAAATCTGCGCGGCGTTCGTGTATTCGGCGAAAACTTCTTTTAATAGCGTCGCGGGAAACGGATAAAATTGTTCGACGCGAACGATAGCGACGCGGTTGTCGTGAACGTCTTCGCGCGCGGCGTCCAAATCGTAAAAGACTTTGCCGGAACATAAAACGATGCGTTTTACTTTTTCTTTGTCGGTTATGCCCGCGTCGTTGATGACGGGCTGAAAACCGCCGTTTGTTAAATCTTCGATTGACGAATTCGCGGCAGGCAATCGCAACAAACTTTTCGGCGTCATCACGATTAAAGGTCGCACGATTTCCTGTTTGACCTGTCGTCGCAAAAGATGAAAATACTGCGCCGGCGTTGACGGGTAACAAACCTGCAAATTGTTTTCCGCGCAAAGCTGTAAATATCTTTCGAGTCTTGCGCTAGAATGTTCTGGTCCTTGACCTTCGTAACCGTGAGGAAGAAGCATCACAAGACGACATTTTTGCTGCCATTTATCTTCACTTGCAGCGATGTATTGGTCAATTATGACCTGAGCGCCGTTGGAAAAATCGCCAAACTGCGCTTCCCACATCACGAGCGTGTTTTGTGCGACCACCGAGTAGCCGTATTCAAAACCGAGAACGCCTTGTTCTGAAAGCGAGCTGTCGAAAACATTGAAATACGCGGGTTTGTCTTGTGATTTTAATTCCGCAAGCGGACACCAAACCGCGCCGTTTTGAATGTCATACATTAGCGCGTGGCGATGCGAGAAAGTTCCGCGTCCCGAATCTTGACCGCTCAGGCGAACGTCAATTCCTTCTAAAACCAATGAACCGAATGCAATCGCTTCGGCATAGCCCCAATCCATCGGCGTCTCGCCCGTTCCCATTTTGGCGCGGCGCGCGAGTTGATTGACCATTTTCGGATTAATGTGAAAATGGTCGGGAACGAGAGAGATTTTTTCAGAAGCCGTTTGCAAAGTTTCGCGCGCGATTGCAGTTTCCAAAACCTGCGACCCGTCTTCCTCTTCGACTTGATTGGGAAGCGCGACTCTTTTCGGTTTATCGGTGGCAATCTGTTTCGCGCGTTTTAAGATTTCTTCGTATTTCCCGACAACGGCGTCGGTCATTTGTTTTAGTTCGTCTTCGGTAATTATTTTATCAGCGACGAGTTTCTGCGCGTAAAGAGCGCGAACGCCCGGATGCGCTTTGACGCGCGCATACATCAGCGGTTGGGTATAGCTCGGCTCGTCGCCTTCGTTGTGTCCGAGACGGCGAAAACCGACAAGATCAAGCGCAACATCCTTGTTAAATTCCTGCCTGTAATCGAGCGCGATTTTGGCGACGCGATACGCCGCTTCGGGCGCGTCGCCGTTGATGTGGAAAATCGGAATCTGCGTAATTTGCGCCGCGTCGGTCGAATAAATCGACGAGCGCGAGGCTTCGGGCGTCGTAGTAAACCCGATTTGATTGTTGATGACGATGTGAATTGTGCCGCCGGTTCGATAACCGCGAAGGTTTGCAAGCTGCAAAGTTTCCATCACAATTCCCTGTCCGGCAAACGCCGCGTCGCCGTGAAGCAGCACAGGCAAAACGCGGTCGTTAACTATTTCGCGCGACTCGTGTTTGCCTTCCAATAATTCATCTTGACGCGCGCGCGCCATTCCCTCAACAACGGCGTCAACAAATTCCAAATGCGACGGATTGCACGAAAGATTTATTTTTACGTCTTTGCCGTTTCTGGTTTTACGGCTTCCCGTCGCGCCTTGATGATATTTCACGTCGCCTTCGTCAGCCGGAAAAGACGGATGCGAAGAGCCTTCAAAAATTGTAAAAATGCGTTCTGCCAAATCGCCCGTCGTCGCATTGCCGACGATGTTCGATAAAACATTCAACCGCCCGCGATGCGCCATTCCCATAAAAACTTCTTCGACGCCGCGCGTCGAGCCTTCTTCAATCAATTGGTCGAGCAATGGAATTACGGTTTCCGTGCCTTCGAGCGAAAAGCGTTTTTGCCCCAAATATTTTTTATGAAGAAACTGTTCAAATTGCTCAGCTTCGATTAGTTTTTGAAGAAGCTGTTTCTGCGTCTCTATACTTAAAGGTTGTGGGTCAACAAACTGCTGGCGAATCTGCTCGCGCAGCCAAACCTTTTCTTCTTTGCTTTGAATGTGTCGGTATTCGATGCCGACTTTTCCGCAGTATGCGCGGCGCAAAACCCAGAGGATTTCTCTTAAGGTCGAAACTTCTTTGCCGTGCAAGCCGCCGGTGATAAATTCGCGGTCTAAATCCCAAATCGTCAAGCCGTAATTTTCTAAGTCTAATTCCGCCGCCGTGTGCGAAGTCATATTGAGCGGGTCAATATCGGCGAGCAAGTGTCCGCGCGTTCGATACGCATTGATAAGTTCCAAAACCTTCGCCTGTTTGACGGTTTGCTCGCGCAGATGGTCGCCGCCGAACAGCGACGGATTATAATCTTGCGCCCAGCGCAGAGGCGAGTAATTGATTTCCAAATCGCCGAAAATTTCGTCGTAAAATTCGTGCTTGCCAACAAGGAATTCATGAATTTTTGCAAGAAACAAACCGCTTTCCGCGCCTTGAATAACGCGATGGTCGTAGGTCGAAGTCAAGGTCACGGTTTTGCTGATGCCGATTTGCGACAGCGCGCCTTCGGTCATCGCTTGATACTCTGCCGGATATTCAATCGCGCCCGTCGCAATAATCGCGCTTTGACCGGACATCAGGCGCGGATTCGAGGCAACCGTTCCAAGCGTTCCCGGATTCGTCAAGCTAATTGTTGTGCCTTGAAAATCGGCAATTTCCAATTTCCCTTCGCGCGAACGTTTAACCGTATCGTTATACGCGGCGAGAAACTCTGCAAAATTCATCTTCTCCGCGCCTTTAATATTTGGAACAAGCAGATTGCGCGAGCCGTCTTTTTTCTCTATGTCAATGGCGATGCCAAGATTCACATTCGCGTTCTCTAACCGTGAAGGTTTGCCGTCAACAAATCCGTAACCGTTATTTAATTGCGGATAATTCTTCAAGGCTTTGACAATCGCCCAAGCAATCAAGTGTGTAAAGGAAACTTTTCCGCGCCCTTGCGATTGTAGATAATCGTTGATGATGCGCCGATTTTCTTCCAATACCTTAACCGGAACATTGCGAACGCTTGTCGCCGTCGGAACAGTCAAGCTCTGCTCCATATTCTCGACAATTTTTTTCGACGCTCCCGTCAGCGGTTTTATATTTGTTTCCGCGCCGACACTAATGTTGGCAATTGCAATATTTTCCGCTTTTTTTGCAGGCGTTGACGTTTGGTTAATTGCCGGAGTTTGTGCTTTCGCGGCGTCGCTCGTTTCGTTTGAAGTCGGGCGATTAGTCGCCTGCGTCGCATTCGTTTGCCCGTTGTTTGGCTGCTCGATTTGCGGCGCGTTGCCGCCAAGCAAATCGCCGAAAAACGCCCGCCAAGATTCGTCAACCAGATTCGGGTCTGATTTGTAGCGGTTTAATAAACCTTCGACGTAAGAAGCGTTAGCGCCGAAATTTTCGGCAATATATTCGGACGGATTTGTAACTTTTTCACTCATTTTGTTTATACCTCGACCAAAGATGCGCGGGCGCATAAATAATTTTAACGCAAAAGCAGCGAAAATATAAGCAGATAATGGCGAACAGTTATCAGCAAACAGCAAACTATTCATAACTGTTCACTGTTGACTGATAACTGTGAATGGATTTTTGATTTTCAGATTTATCTCGATTGGCACGACGCGCTTGAACTCGAAGCCGAATTTTTTGAATCGTCCGAAAACGAAAATTGTTCCCGTAACCTGCCATTCGTCTTTCGTGTTTGTAATTTCTTTCGCTGCGCCGCGTAGGATGTCGGTTGCACCGAGAAAAATTTTGACGGGTTTCGGCAGCGCCATTGTTTGATTCTTGGTAAAGGAAAAAGATTCTTTGTATTCTTCGATTGAAACCGTCAAGCCGCCTACACGGAAATCTTTGAAAGTTATAAAATCAATCGTGCCGCTTTGTTGGGCGGAAGTGATTTCCGCCGAAATTTCTACCGAAACTCCGGTCAGCGAAACATCAACAATTTTCGGCTCGCCGATTTTTACAACGGCGTCCGGCTTTTCTTTGGTTTTGCCATTTTCGCTTTCAACGTAAACTCGCGCGCGATAAACTTTGTAGCCGCGAATTTCCTTTGGCAAACTTTGAGCCAATGAAGCGGAAACGAATAGAACAGATAAAACGCCGAGACGCAGAGAGGCGGAGAAATAAAATTTGAGAGAAGACAAATGGAAATCACTGATTCCTACATTTTTCGTTTTCCATTCTCCAATTTCCATTTTTTTACTCTTCGCGCGGAAGATGAATTTCAAAAACCGTTCCTTTTTCCTTCTCACTTTTAACGGTTATTTTCCCGCCTGCTTTTTCAACCAAATCTTTTACGGCGTCAAGACCGACGCCGCGACCGGAAACTTCCGTCAAGCGTTCGGCGGTTGAAAATTCCGGCGCAAAGATTAAATTTAACGTTTCTTGTTCGGACAGAATTTTATCGCTTGAAATCAGATTTTTTTCGATTGCTTTGGCTTTAACTTTTTCCGCGTCAATTCCGCGCCCGTCGTCCGAAACAGTTAAACGAAAACTGCTTTCTTCGACAACGAACTGAAATTCTATCTCGCCTTTCGGCTTTTTGTTTTTAATAATTCTTTCTTCGCTCGGTTCGATTGCGTGGTCAACCGCGTTGCGAACCAGATGCAGAAGCGCGTCGAAAACAATTTTCAAAAGGCGCGGCGAAATTTCCAATTCATCGCCGGAAACTTTAAATTCAATTTCCTTGCCGAATTGTCTTGCCAGATTTTTTCCGTGCGCGACGACTTGCGCGACAACGCCCGTTAAATCGTTTGAAAAATTTTCGCGCGCGGTTTGAAAAACGATTTCCGCTGAGTGTTTTCCGGCAATTTCTTCAATGTTTGCGGAGCTTTCGGACGTCGCCAGAAAAATTTGGAAACCGATTTTGCCGTGCGCGCTCGGTTTCGCGCTCGGCAGCGTGGCGATAATTTCGCAGCATTCCGACAATGCTTCTCGAAAATTCGTCAAGCCGTCGGCAAACGCGCTTAAATCGAAGCCGATTTCCAGACAAAAAAGATTTTTACTCGACCGAAGCGCCGCATTGACCGAGCCTTTCTCACGCCCCGACAATTGCGAGAAAATTTCTTTCGGCATCTCGCTTGAAAAAGTTTCCGAATCATTTTCGTGCGGCGCAACGGCGCGCATTTTTTCTAGGAAAGCGGCTGGAATTTCAAAATTTCCGTCCTCGAAAGTTTTTTTCAGTAACCGGACGCCTTCCAGAAAAAGCGATTTGTAACTCTCGCTTGCCGAACTTTGCCGGTTCTTTGCGCTCGTCAAAAGATTTTCTAATTCGTGCGCCAGCGTGCCGGATACGGGATAGCCGAAAGTCTGCGAAGTTCCCTTGATGGTGTGAAGCGTGCGGAAAGCGTCGCGCGCGAAATTTTCCGAGAAACTTTCCGCGCGGTTTTCAACGTGCAACTGCTCGACGAGACTTTCGAGCGCATCAATTGATTGAATCAAAAAATCCTGCTGTAAATTGTTCATCACGCGGCAACAGAAGCGAAAAATTTTACTTTAGAGCGATGAAGCGCGGGTTTTTTCGGCGAGGTTTTCTTCCGTGTCTGTGCTGTTGGGTTTATGCTCGGATTTTTTTTCAAGGTCGTGTTTGATGGCGTCGAGAATTCCGTTAATAAACTGCGTCGCTTCAAAAGTAGAAAATCGGCGCGCAATCTCCAACGCTTCATTGATAACGACCGTGTGCGGCGTGTCGGTGAAAAGAAACTCGTAAACGGCGAGGCGCAAAACGTTGCGGTCAACAATCGCCATTCGCTCGATGCGCCAATGTTCGGCGCGCGTCTTGATAGTCTCGTCCACTTTTGCGACTTCGCGCAATGTTCCGGCAGTCAAGCTGTCGGCAAAGGCGCGCGCCGCTTCTTCCAAACTCGCTTCGCCGAGGTCGTTCCAATAAGTGCGCGCTAAAACTTCCGCCGAAATTTTAGTAACGTCCGCCGCAAATAACATCTGCAAAGCGCATTCGCGCGCTTTACGCCGTGTTCCCATAAAGCCCTGTTCTTAGGTTTTCAAACGACGTGCGGAAAAACTTTTTCTTTTCCGATTGTTTCTTCGTCGTCCATTGTTTTATATAAATTAACGAGTTCGACCGCCGACATTGCCGCGTCGAAACCTTTGTTGCCGGATTTGACTCCGGCGCGATTGATTGCCTGCTCCAGCGTATCCGCCGTAACTATTCCGTAGAGAACCGGAACGCCGGTTTGCATCGCCGCGTTTGAAATTCCTTTTGTTGCTTCGCCCGCGACGTACTCGAAATGCGGCGTGTCGCCGCGAATCACCGTTCCGATGCAGATAACGGCGTCGAATTTGCCGCTTTGCGCGACTTTCAGCGCGGTTAAAGGAATTTCAAATGAGCCGGGAACTTTGAAAATTTCGATTAATTTCTCGTCCGCGCCGAGTCGTTCGAGCGCGTCGAGCGCGCCTTCGACTAGTTTCGCCGTCAGAAAATCATTCCATCTTGACGCGACAATCGCAAAGCGAAATCCGGCGGCGGTTAAAAATCCCTGATGAACTTTTGGCTGCAAAATTTTCTCCCTGTAAACGGCTTTGATAGCCAATGTTCAGTATAGAGAACATCAAACAATAATGACAAGTTAAAAAGCCGATAAGGATTTTCGCCGAGCTTTAATCAAGTATTTATTCTGCTGCGTGTTCTCCGTGTCTGATTTTTGTGATTTCCGAGAACGAAAGCTCGCGCTTGAGAATTAAAATCAAACCGATTGCCGTCCAAAACAAAATCCGACCTTTGCGGATAATCGCCAGAGTTACGCCGACGCCTGCGCCTAATGCCAGAGTTTCCGAAACAAACTGCGCTCCGGCTTCGTCCACTCCGACGAGAAAAGGAATCAACTTAAAGACAATCGTGATGACGCGGCTGATTGATTCAAGCAAAAATGATGTATAAACACTCGCCGCAACCGCACTGATGCGGCTTAAAATAAACCAGACCTCCAGAATTCCGATTAAATGATACGCGGTTTGCAGCAAGACAATCGGCGCGAAACGGCGCGGATATTCGCGGTAAAAACCGTAAATTAAATCTTCAAATTGTCGCGCCTGCGCGCGTCCCGTTTCAAGAAATCGCTTGCCGAAATTTCGGTTATAGAGCCAATTGCACAGCGAGCTTGCCCAATGCCATTGGCGAACAATCATTAAAACACCGATAATAATCAGCAAAATTATAATCGCAACCAGCGTGTCAACCGTCCAAACCCAGCCTTCAGCCAACTCGAAACTCCGCAGAAAAGCGAACGCACCGAAACAGATAAAAAGTCCGGTAATAAACGAATAAAACAGATTCTCCGTCGCCACCGAAGACAAACCGACGACGAGCGGCACGCGCTCTTTTACCGCGACGGCTTTCGACGTTCCGCTGATTAAAATTCCCAAAGGAATCAAACTGCTCAACGCTTCGCCGATAACGACAGCCGGAAGCGTATCGCGCACGCTCAATTTGTAAGGTTCAGGGACGGACAATTTCCAAGCGACGGCACGCACGCCGATACGCAAAAAATAAAGAAATTGAATTAACAGAAAACCGCCGAAACCAATACGCCGAATGCCGCGCGCAATGTCGCGCCAGCCAACCGAATAAATAAAATAGGTGAACAGCGCCGCGCCCAAAATCGTGAAAACGACAGCAATTATTTTCAGCCGGTTAAGATTTTTTTGTTTTGAATCTTGAGTCTTGAGTCTTAAGTTTTGAATTTCCGTTTCTGAATCCACTTGTTTTGCCTTTTGCCGCGCGCGCCTATTATGATGTTATTTCATTTATTTTTAAAAACAAAATCAAAGGAATTTTTATATGAACGCGACCGCACAAGAGCAAGATTTTATACCGAACGCTTTAACGACCTTGTCGGAGGAAGAAGAACTTTTCCGCGCTTCTGTCCGCGAATTTGCCGAAGGCGAAGTTCGTCCGCGCGTAGAAAAAATGGAACACGAATCGAAATTGGATAAAGATTTAATCAGGCAATGTTTCGAGTTGGGTTTAATGGCAATCGAAACGCCGGAAGAATATGGCGGTGCAGGCTCTAGTTTTTTCAACGCAATTCTGGCAATCGAAGAATTGGCAAGAGTTGACGCGAGCGTTTCGGTTTTCGTTGACGTGCAGAACACTCTTGTAACAAACGCGATAATTCGATGGGGAAACGACGCGCAAAAATTGAAATACCTGCCGCAAATGGCTGAACGACGAGTCGGCGCATACGCTTTGAGCGAAGCCGCATCGGGTTCGGACGCTTTCGCGCTGAAAACAAAAGCAGTTGACAAAGGCGATTTCTGGGAAATATCGGGACAAAAACTCTGGATTACAAACGGCAACGAAGCCGAAATCTTTATCGTTTTCGCAACCGTTGACGCCAGCGCGGGCTACAAAGGAATCACAGCATTTATTGTCGAAAAAGAATTTGAAGGATTTTCGGTCGGCAAAAAAGAAGACAAACTCGGCATCCGCGCGTCTTCGACGACGGAATTGATTTTGGATTCTTGCCGTGTTCCGAAGGAAAACGTTTTGGGCGAAACAGGCAAAGGCTACAAAGTCTCAATCGAAACTTTGAACGAAGGACGCATCGGTATCGGCGCGCAGATGATTGGAATCGCGCAGGGCGCGTTTGAAGCAGCTTTGAATTACACAAACGAGCGCGAGCAGTTCGGCAAAAAAATCTCCGACTTTCAAGCCGTCCAATTCCAACTCGCGGAAATGGCGATTGACCTCGAAGCAGCGCGTCTTCTCGTTTACAACGCGGCACGTCTGAAAGATGCTGGAAAACCTTTCTTAAAAGAAGCGGCAATGGCGAAAGTTTATTCGTCTCGCGTCGCCGAAAGAATCTCGTCAAAAGCTATCGAGCTTTTCGGCGGCTACGGCTACGTCAAAGATTATCCGGTCGAAAAATTCTGGCGCGTTTCCAAAATTGGCGCAATCTACGAAGGCACATCAAATATGCAGTTGCAGACGATTGCAAAATTAATTACAAGCGGAAAGTAAGAATTTTTCAGCCACGAACAAACACAAACAGACACGAAATAGAAACAAAAATTTTCGGGTTCTTTCGTGCTTGTTCGTGGCTAATTTTTTGTCTTTGTTTGCCCATCTTTGATACAATGTTTCAACTGTGAGATACATTTCAAATCCGCCGAATCCTTATCACAAATACGACGCCGAATTTTTGGGCGAGCCTTCAACTGTAAAATTAGAAATTTTTGAAGAAACGGCGACGCGCACGATTGTGACGAAAAACAATTCGCCCGATGTCGGTTTCGAGTATTCGGTCAATTGCTATCGCGGCTGCCAGCACGGCTGCACGTATTGTTTCGCGCGACCGTATCACGAATTTTTAGGCTTCGGCGCGGGAACGGATTTTGAAACGAAGATTGTCGTAAAGATAAACGCGCCGCAGCTTTTGCGGCAGGAATTACGCAAAAAATCTTTGCATAAAGAGTTGATGAGTTTTTCGTTTACGACCGACCCGTATTTGCCGCTCGAAGCTAATTACGAATTAACAAGAAAATGCCTCGCAGCGTGTCGTGATTTTGGAAATCCGGTGGCGATTGTTACAAAATCGCCGCTTGTAACCAGAGACATTGACGTTTTGATTGAAATAAATAAACGCTCGAGCGCGATGGTTTATTTTTCGATACCTTTTTTGACTTTAGAAAAATCAAAACTTTTCGAGCCTTACGCGCCGCAGCCAACGGTTCGTTTTCGGGCGATGGCGGAACTGGCGAAAAACGGAATAAACGTCGGCATTGCGCTTGCGCCGATTATTCCGAGCTATAATGATTCGGACATTCCCGCTCTTTTGCAAAAAGCTAGAAATTGCGGCGCAAGCGAAGCGTTTATGACGATGCTGCGCCTGCCGACCGAATCCTTGCAAAATTATTTCGTCGCGCGGCTCGAAGAAAACGCGCCAACCAAAGCGAATAAAATTTTGAATCATATAAGACGCGAGCGCGGGGGCAAATTAAATTCGAGCAATTTCGGCGAGCGAATGTCGGGCAGAAGCGAGAATTGGAAATTAATCGAAAAAATGTTTGCGCTTCATTACAGACGTTTAGGATTTGGACAAAACCGCCGCGAAAAAGTAGAAGAAGTTTCTGAAATTCCGATTCAGCAAAGTTTGTTTGATTAGCGATTGCTTTTAAAAAGAAGATTAAAATGTTAATTTCAAATTTATGCAAAACAGAATTGAAGTTTTTCAACAAATGCTCGCGTCAGAGCCGACGAACGCAATGGTTTTGTTCGGTTTGGCGAATGAATATCAAAAAGCCGAAGAGTGGCAAAAGACAATCGAAACGCTTGAAAATTATTTAACCAAAGCCGACGACGAAGGCGCGGCTTACGGAATGCTGGCAAAGGCTTACGAGCGAATCGGTCAGCGCGAAGAAGCAAAAAGGATTTACGAAAAAGGCATCGAAGTTTCGCTGGCTCACGGGCATCCGACAATGGCAAACGATTATCAAATGACGCTCGATCTTGATTACGCTGAATAATAAATAAAAGAGTAATTTAACCGTTTATAGACGCCGGTAAACACAGATTTTTTGTTTCGTTTCAAACGCACATTCTGTTTCACGCGCTGTTTTACTTAATTAAAAATTATGAAACTATCTAAACTATTTTCGCTGGTAATTTCTTTATTTTTGTTTGCAAACGTTTCTTTGGCGCAGAGAGATTTAGGCGCGCGCCCGACAGAAACGGGCGGCGTTTTGATTTACGAGCAAGCGGCGTATGACGTGAAAAATTACGACATAACTTTGCGCGTCAATCCGGCGGACAAATCAATCGCGGGCGAAACTATTGTAACGGCGCGTATTGTTCAGCCGACGATTTGGTTTGTGCTTGATTTGGACACGCCTTTAACAGTTTCCGAAACGTCTCAAATTGAAAATGGCAAATCGAAAAATTTATATTTTGAGCGGCGCGGCGGGAAAATCTGGATAAAATTTCCGCAGTCGAAACAGCCGGACGAGATGGTTTCGGTTCGCGTGAAATATGCGGGCGTTCCGCGCGTTGCGCCGCGTCCGCCTTGGGTCGGCGGTTTTGTCTGGTCGAAAACTGCCGACGGTCAAGATTGGATTGCCGTCGCTTGCCAAAACGATGGACCGGATTTGTGGTTTCCGTCGAAAGACCATCCGTCGGACGAAGCAGATACGGTCGGCTTGCACGTTACAGTTCCCGAAAATCTCTATGCCGCGCTGAACGGAAAATTGCAAAACATCAAACAAAACTCGGATAAAACGAAAACTTACAATTGGTTTGTGTCGAATACGATTAATAATTACGCCATCACTTTGAACATCGCGCCGTATAAAATTATCGAAGACAAAATGAAATCAATTGCGGGCGAGACGATGCCGATATTTTTCTACGTTTTGCCGCAGGATTACGATAAAGGCGCGGGCTTAATCGCGCAGTTTAAGGATTTCGTCAGATTTTACGAGGAAAAACTCGGACCGTATCCGTTTCGCTCGGAAAAACTTGGCATCGCCGAAACGCCTTATCTGGGAATGGAGCATTCGACGATAATCGCTTACGGCAACAATTTCAAAAACAATGCCGACGGTTTTGACGGTTTACTTTTCCACGAATTCGGACACGAATGGTGGGCGAATCTTGTAACGGCGTCGGACTGGCGCGATTTTTGGTTGCACGAAGGTTTTCAATCGTTTATGGACGAGCTTTATGTGGAAAAATTAAAAGGTCACGACGTTTATCTCGAAAGAATGGCAGCGCGAATGAAGAAAACGCGCAATATGCAGGCGGTCGCGCCGCGCGAGCCGAAAATCGCGTATCAAGTTTATATGGCTGAGCCGGATTACACGAAAAGCGACGGCGATATTTACGGCAAAGGCGCGGTTGTCCTTCAAAGTTTGCGTTATTTAATCGGCGACGCGGCATTTTTCCGCGCTCTGCACCGGATGGCTTATCCGACGAAAGAATTGGAAAAATTGACGAACGGAAAACAAACGCGCCTTGTTACGACCGACGATTTTCTTAACATTGCCGAAGAAGAATCTGGCATGAAGCTCGACTGGTTTTTCGAAGTTTATCTGCGCCAGCCAAAACTGCCGCGCATTGTTTCGCAAGTAAACGGCAATCAGATGACTTTGCATTGGGAAACGCCTGAAAACTTACCATTCCCGATGCCGATTGATGTTGAAGTCGGCGGGAAAATGCAGCGTGTTGAAATGAAAAACGGCGCGGGCGTCGTTGATTTCGACGGCAAAAACGCGCCTTTAATTGACCCGAAAAGTTTGATTCTAAAGGCTGAATAATTTTTCGGCATTGTTCGTTTGTTTCAAATTAAGTATGCTTTACAAAGCAGGAAAGCCTGTTTTAAATTTATGAGCGAAGTAATTTTTCTTGTCGAAGACGCGCCCGAAGGCGGTTATACGGCGCGCGCGCTGGGCGAATCCATTTTCACGGAAGCCGACGATTTAGAAAATCTGCGGCGGGAAATCCGCGACGCGGTAAATTGTCATTTTGAAGAAGAAGATAAACCGAAAATTATCCGCCTTCATTTTGTAAAGGAAGAAGTTTTGGCGGTATGAAGTTACCGCGAAATACATCGGGCGCGGATTTAGTTAAGGCTTTGCGAGCTTTCGGCTACGAAAGAACCAGACAAACCGGAAGCCATATTCGCCTGACTACTAGCGAAAACGGCACTCATCACGTTACAATTCCTAATCATAATCCTTTAAGAGTCGGCACATTTGCCGCTATTTTGGACGACATTACCAACCATTTTAGGATTAGTCGTCAGGAACTTTTATCGAAAATTAAATTATAATAAAGCACTTATCGGGAGATTTTTAAAACAAGTGGCAACAGCAACAAAAAAAGTCGGGAAAACGGCAAAAACCAACAACGGCAGCAATAGAAAAGAAGCGTCTAACAAAGTAAAAAACGCGGCGAAAAACAACAACGCAAAAGTTTTGATAAAACCCGAAGGCTCAATCGGCGACGGCGAACTCGACCACGATACAAAGCAGAAAACGGCGAAGGCAATCGAGCTGAAAAAGCCGAAAACCGCGGCAAAAAAGTCGAATCAAACGGCTGCGAAAAAAGCGAAAGATTACAGGGGCTTAGATGTGCTAGAGTTGGTCGAAATGTATCGCACGATGTATATGTCGCGCCGAATAGACGACAAGGAAATTCAACTCAAAGGTCAAAACAAAATCTTTTTTCAAATCTCCGGCGCAGGACACGAAGCCGTTTTAGTTGCGGCGGCGAAAGCTATGAAACCTGCGTATGATTGGTTTTTTCCTTATTACCGCGACCGCGCTTTGATGCTCGGCTTGGGAATGACCGCGCAGGAAATGCTTTATTCGTCGGTCGGCGCGGAAGTTGACCCGAATTCGCACGGGCGGCAGATGCCTTCGCATTGGGGAAGCGTGAAGTTAAACGTTCCGTCGCAATCCTCCTGCACGGGAACGCAGGCTCTACACGCCGTCGGCGCGGCTGAAGCATCCTATCGCGCTTCACTTGTCAAAGAATTGCAGGATAAAATTTCGGGATTCAAAGGCGATGAAGTCGTCTATATGTCGGTCGGCGACGGCACGACGAGCGAGGGCGAATTTTGGGAAGCATTGAATACGGCTTGCAATTTAAAACTGCCCGTAATTTTCGTCGTCGAAGACAACGGCTATGCCATCAGCGTTCCGGTTGAAGTCGGCACGGCAGGCGGCGACATTTCAAAGTTGGTTTCAGGTTTTCCGAATTTGTATATCCAAAAATGCGACGGAACGAATCTGCTCGAAAGTTATGAAACTTTCAAGCGCGCCGTTGAATTTTGCCGCGCTCGACGAGGCGCGGCATTTGTTCACGCTAAAGTGATTCGCCCGTATTCACATTCTTTGTCTGACGACGAAAAATTGTATCGTCCCGAAGAAGAGCGCGAGGCGGACGCGGCGATTGACCCGATAAAAACTTTCGCCGAGTTTCTAATGACCGAAGGAATCGCGTCGTCGGAAGATTTGGAAACGTTGAGAAAAACGGTTGACGCGGAAGTCAATGAAGCCGCCGACATTGCGATTGTCACGCCGCAGCCTGCGCCTGAAACCGCCTTAAGAAACGTCTTTTCGCCCGACGTTGATCCGACATCGAAAGATTTTGACACCGAAGACGGCGCGGAATTGTCCGGCAATGCCGGAACGATGGTTGATTTAATAAACCGCTGTATGCACGAAGAAATGGCGCGAGATGAGCGAATCGTCGTTTTCGGCGAAGACGTGGCGGACGCTTCGCGCGAAGAATATCTCGAACGAGTTAAAGGTAAAGGCGGCGTGTTTAAAGTTACGGCGAATCTGCAAAGAAAATTCGGTTCAGCTCGCGTTTTCAACTCGCCGCTTGCCGAAGCAAATATCATCGGTCGCGCTGTCGGAATGGCGATTCGCGGGTTAAAACCTGTGGTCGAGATTCAATTTTTCGATTACATCTTCCCCGCGTTTCATCAAATCAGAAACGAAGTCGCCGTAACGCGCTGGCGTTCGGACGGCGATACGAAATGCCCGCTTGTAATGCGCGTTCCGGTCGGCGGTTATCTGAAAGGCGGCGCGGTTTACCACTCGCAATCGGGAACGACGCTGTTTTCGCACACGCCCGGATTGATGATTGCTTATCCGTCAAACGCGCTTGACGCAAACGGATTATTGCGAACTTCGATTCGCTGCGACGACCCGGTTTTATTTCTTGAACACAAGCATCTTTACCGGCAGGTTTATAACAAATCGCAA
Organism: Acidobacteriota bacterium; assembly: GCA_030948995.1. Classification (GTDB taxonomy): domain Bacteria; phylum Acidobacteriota; class Blastocatellia; order Pyrinomonadales; family Pyrinomonadaceae. Next base: position 9,669 of record JALYZF010000006.1, on the reverse strand, counting down.
TATCCGTCGTCGGAATTTATGATTCCATTCGGCAAAGCGCGCGTGGTGCGCGAAGGCACGGACATAACAATCGTAACTTACGGCGCATTGGTTCAGCGTTCGTTTGAAGCCGCGAAAAGATTAGAGAAAAACGGTGTGTCAGTAGAAATTCTCGATTTACGAACGCTCGTGCCATACGATTGGGAACGCATCGCCGAATCGGTCAAGAAAACGAACCGAGTCATCGTCGCGCACGAAGATTCGGTTTCATTCGGCTACGGCGCGGAAATCGCAGCACGAATCGCCGACGAGCTTTTTGAATATTTGGACGCGCCCGTTAAAAGAGTCGGCGCGACCGATACGTTTGTCGGCTACGCGCCACAGCTCGAAGATTTCATTTTGCCGCAAATTGATGATGTAGAAAAAGCAGTGGCAGAGCTAATGAAATACTAAAATAAATAGAGAACTGCGAGCGGAAAACCGGTAATTTCCGTTCTCAGTTCTCATTAAGTTTATAAATTCCAACTGATAATCTTTCCGCAAGCCCTTCTTTCACTAATTGATGATTCGCTTTTCCCGCTTCTTTTCGCGTCAGCCCGAATGCACGGGCGAATTCGCCGCGCGTCGTCGTGCCGCACATCTGCAAAAATACGCGGGCGAGTTCTTTGACGGCGTCTGCGCGCGCGACTTTTTTCGATAATTCTTTCGGAAAACGCGCTTCCGCCAAAGTCCAGATATATGTAAATCTCGGCTGATATAAAACTTCTGACGGCACAACTTTCATCGCGCGTTGCAATTTATCAATAGCTTTGGTCAATCTGGCGCGACTTTTAATCCCGGTTTCGAGGCGCAAATCCGCCGTTCCCATTTCCCATTCTTTTCGCAGAACTTCCAGAATTTTATTTGCGCTGCCGGACAAATCTTGTTTCTCACGATTTTTCGGAACGCCCCAAATTGCATTAAAATACGGAAGGAGGCGGGGCGCGACGAACATTGCGCGACCTTTGCAAAGTTTTGAGTAATAAACTTTACCGCGCATCATCACCTCGTCTTTGAGCGTCCAAGCGAGGCTCATCTCAAAATCCTTCTGCACATTTTTCGGCGCGTAAGCGTCGCGCCTGCCGCAAACGGCAATATAAACGCTCGGCAGATTTGTCCGCGCATCAGTCAGCGCGAGACAAAATCCTAACTCCTCGACCAACGCTTCGACTTCCGGCGCGGTTTCGATTTTCAAAATCTCTTCGCGCCGCCATTTCCTGTCGCGATAATTTTCGATTTCTTCGTGCGAGATTATTATTTTGCTCAACGGTTAAATTTTTATAAAATCAGAAAAATTTTCGGTTAATTAAAACAATTCAATTTTATATTCGTCCGGCTGATTTTGATAATCGCGCCGCCAAAAACTTCGCTTTATTTCGCGTTAAACTTTTTCTCCGTGCCGCGCATCTATTCGTTTAGCTAAAAACAAAAGGGTTATAGAAAAATGAAAAGAACAAAAATTATCTTATTCGCGCTTGCAATATTGTGTTTTTCGGCAATTGGCGCGCTTGCCCAAAACTCAAATATCGTTAAAAAAGATTTGAGCCAAGCCGAAATTGACCGCATCGTCAAAACATTTACGTCGAAAGAAGCGGAGTTTCGCGCCGCGCTGACTAATTACGTTTTCAATCGAAGTGCGACAATTCAAACAATCGGAATGGGCGGGCAGATTACGGGCGTTTATCGGCGCGATTCTTTTATGAATCTGACGCCGGGCGGCAATCGGTTCGAGAAAATCCTTTTCGCGCCGATGCCGACTTTAACCGAAATCAGCATCACGCCGGAGGATTTGGAAGATTTAGGCGGTGTCAATCCCTTCGCTTTAGAGCCGTCCGCCGTCTCGCAGTATAATTTTAATTATGTCGGCAAAGAAAAAATTGACGAGCTGAATTTATATGTTTTCGACGTTACTCCGAAGGTTATGCCGAGTCCGAAATCCAAATTACGGCTTTTCACCGGCAGAGTTTGGGTTGACGACGGCGATTTGCAGATAGTCAAATCAAAGGGCAAAGCCGTTCCCGAAGATAAAAACAATAAATATCCAATCGTTGAAACGTGGCGCGAAAACATTGACGGGAAATATTGGTTTCCAGCCTATATCAGCTCCGATGACGAGCTTATCTTTGACAGCGGGCAAGCCGTGAAACTCAAGATGCGCGTCAAATATACCGATTATCGGCAAGGTCGCTCGGACGTGAAAATTCTGGACGAGGAAGCTGTGCCGGAAGATGCGCCGAAGCCTAAACCGACGCCGAGTCCGACGCCGAAAAAACCTTGACACAAACGAAAATCGGGAAATGAAAAATGGAAAATTTCAAGAAGCGATTCTTAATTTTCCATTTTTTGTTTCCAGTATCTCGCCGTGTTTCATCTTTTATTCTTGAAACTTCCCTTAAATTTTTGTGATAGAATTTTTACGGTAAACGCTGTCTTTTTATAAAAATTCACTTTGAGGTTTGTCAGAATGCCGCGACGTTTTTTCCGTTTCGTATTTTCTTCTGTTTTTGTTTTTTTATTTTCTCTGACTTGTTTTGTCGTTCAAACACAGGCGCAGAAAAACGTTCCGAGTCCGCAAACAGTTTTGGGTTTCGAGCCGACAACTGATAAAACGATTGCCGATTGGTCGCAGATTACAAATTATTTTCAAAAATTAGACGCAGCGAGCAACCGAGTTAAGGTTGAGGAAATCGGCAAAACAACGCTCGGCAAACCTTTAATCGTCGCCTTCATCAGCGCACCGGAAAATATCAAAAACCTCGAAAAATATAAACAAATCAACCAAAAACTAGCCGACCCGCGAAAAATTATTGACCAAGGTGATATTGACGAAGTTGCAGATTTAATCAAAAAAGGCAAAACGATTGTCTCGATTTCCTGTTCGATTCATTCAACGGAAATCGTCGCCTCGCAAATGTCTCTCAATTTGGCTTACGAATTGGCGACGGCAAATGACGCGGACACAAAAGAAATTCTGCAAAATACGATTCTGCTCTTGATTCCGTCGTCGAACCCGGACGGCGTTGATATTGTCGCCGATTGGTATCGCAAAACTCTCGGAACAAAATACGAAGGCTCGTCGCCGCCCGAGCTTTATCATCATTACGCCGGACACGACGACAACCGCGATTGGTTTATGCTCAATTTGAAAGAGACGCAAGCCATCACAAAATTTTTCTGGCAAGAATGGTTTCCCGAAATTGTTTACGACATTCACCAGCAGGGGCAAAACGCTTCGCGCTTTATCATTCCGCCGTTTTTCGACCCGCCGAATCCGCGCGTCGCGCCGCTCATTTTGCGCGAAGTCGGTTTAATCGGCTACAAAATGGCGGCAGACTTAGAGGCAAAAAATATCGCAGGCGTAGCGACCAATTCGACTTACGATACTTGGTGGCACGGTGGTTTTCGATCCGCGCCTTATTTTCACAACTCAATCGGAATTTTGTCGGAAGCGGCAAGCGCGAAATTGATGTCGCCCGTTACGATTTCCGAAGATGATTTGCGAAAAAATCGCGGCGTGCGCGGGCTTTCATCCGTTTTGGAGACAGCGACAAATTATCCTGACCTTTGGCGCGGCGGCGATTGGCACGCGCGCGACATTGCGCGAATTGAAATGATTGCGAGCCGCGCGCTTCTCGAAATGGCGGCAAAATTTCGCCTGCGCTATCTGCAAAATTTTTATGAACTCGGTAAAGCGAATTTAGAAGCAAAGGCGAATGAACCGCAAGCGTTTGTCGTTTATGCCGGACAGCCAAACGCGGAAACAGTTTCACGTTTTTTGGAAATTCTTCTCGCGCAGGGAATGGAAATAAACCTTTTGACGCGGGAGTTGGAAATGTCTCTCGACGCGAAAAAGCCTAATGATTTCGGAGAAATTCCATTGGGAAGTTTTATTGTTTTCGTAAACCAGCCGCAGAAAAATAATGTTTTAAGTTTGTTTGAGCGGCAGGTTTACCCGCAAAGATTAAATGCAAACGGCGAAGCGGAAGTTCCATACGACGTTGCCGGCTGGACGCTGCCGCTTCAAATGGGCGTTGATTACGCCGCCGCGTGGCAAATCAAAAACGCGGATAAAAACGCTTTGCAGAAAATTTCAAACATTAATCAAGCCAGACAAGTGTTAAATCTTATGCCGAACGTGGAAGCGTTTGCGAAACTGCCGAATCCTTTAAAGACAAATCCTAAAATCGGTCTTTACAAAGGTTTCACCGCATCGATGGACGAAGGTTGGACGCGCCTTGTTTTCGATACGTTTCAAATTCCTTACAATTCAATTTCAGACAATGATTTTCGCAACGGTAATCTTAATTTTGACGCGATAGTTTTGCCGTCGCAAAGCGAAAAAGAAGTTGTTGAAGGCTTAAAAAAGGAAAATTACGCGGAACAATTCGCGGGCGGAATTGGAGACGCGGGCGTTGAAAATTTGAAAAAATTCGTCGAACGCGGCGGCAAATTGATCTGTTTTGATGCCGGATGCGAGCTTGTTATCAAACGATTCGGTTTGCCTATAAAAGACGTTTTGAACGGTTTAAAGCGTAGCGAATTTTATAATCCCGGTTCGATTGTCCGCCTCGATGTAGACACGACAAATCCGCTGGCAAAAAATCTGCGACGCGACACGGCGGCGTATTTTATCAACAGTTCGGCGTATGAAATTACCGACAAAACACGAGTTAAATCCGTTGCCGCATACGCGGAAAAAGATTCTCTGCTGTCTGGCTGGACTTTAGGCGAAAAATATATGAACGGCAAAACCGCACTCGCCGAAACAAATTACGGCGCGGGTAAAATCATACTTTTCGCATTTCGCCCGCAGCATCGCGGACAAACCTTCGGAACTTTTCCGTTTATTTTTAACGCGCTGGAAAAAAGTGAAAAGGTGAAAAGGTGAAAAAGATTTTCCATATAAAAGCAATATTTACTTTTTCACTTTTACCCTTTTTCACTTTTTCACTTTAATTTATGAAAGTAAACCTTCAACCTGTAAGAAGCAATCTCGGACTTGTGTGCATTACAAATTCCGACGTCGTGCGCTATAAAACCGTAACGCGCAAAACTCTGCTTTCGCTCGAAACTGCGGCGCAAGCGGAAAAACTGCGCGGGATTTACAGGGAAAATATCAGCCGCGTAAATTCGGCAATCGAATTCTGCAAGGCAAACGAAATCAATCTTTATCGCTTAACTTCGGGACTTTTTCCCTTCTCGGACGAGCCTTTGGGCGCGGAAATTTTGGGCGAATTCACCGCGCAATTATCCGAAACAGGAAAAAAAGCGATTGCCAATGGGTTGCGAATCGTGATGCATCCAGACCAATTTGTCGTCTTGAGTTCGGATTCGCCGCAGGTCGTCGAAAACAGTGTGAAGATTTTGAAAATGCACGCGAGAACTTTGGATTTGCTTGAGCAGCCGCGCTCGGAATGGGCGGCGATGAATATACACGGCGGCAAAGGCGACCGCACCGGTAAACTCGTCGAATCGATTGAAAAATTGCCAGACGAGATTCGCCTCAGAATCGCTTTTGAAAACGACGAACACGCCTATTCCTCAAAGCAAATTTTGGAAGTTTGCCGCCGCGCCAAAGTGCCGTTTGTTTTCGACGCTCATCATCATATTTGCTGCGAAAAGCTAGACGATTACAATCATCCGTCAGTCGAAGAAACTTTCTGGGCAGCGCGCGAAACTTGGGTGAATCCAGAAAATCAAATGGTTCACATCTCGAACGGACGCGAGCGTTTTCAAGACCGGGCGCACAGCGATTTAATTTTTATGATGCCTGAAGTTTTTCGCTTTGCCCGTTGGATTGAAGTCGAAGCCAAGCACAAAGAAATTGCAATTGCCAAACTGCAAACCGAGTGGTTGAACGTCAAAGGTAATTAGCCGCCAATTGCACGAATAAGAAAACAAAAACGATTTGTGTAATTCGTGTTATTCGCGTTATTCGTGGCTAATTTTTTTATATTCAACTTTCCGCATCAAACTTTTATGATAAAAGCCATATTTTGCCGTCTTTTATTTTCCGCGTTTATAATCGTTTCTATTTTCGTTGGCTCGATTCAACCCGCTTTGGCGTTTGATGTTTTATCCGTCCCGCCGAAATTTGAATTGTCCGACAAACCGTTTTTTTATCGCTTGGAGCGCGAGCCGCTGATTCGCATCGGCTTGGCGACAAATGCGGGCGCGGTTTCTATCACGACCACCGATTCGTCGCTTGTCGCAACGTCGCCGGACGAGCCGCAAAAATTTCTCGAAACAGCGAAAGTTACCGTTTCGGCGCGCGCGTATCGTCCGCCGCAGATAGAGATTTACCATTTTGAAATTCCGAACATCCCGACGCAAGCTGACGCCGAGACGCTGGCGAAAGACGTTAAAGAAGCAACGCGCGATAACGCAACTGCCGCGCTCGATGCGAGAACGAATCAATGGCGCGTTTCGATTGGCGATAAAAAAGCGACAATCGAAGAAGCCAACGATTATAAGGCTTTTTTGAGCGACAAAGGTTTTGAAGAAGCTCAAATGGTGACGGAAAAAATTCAGCAGCCGTCGGGCGATGCCGTTGCGCTCTCGCAGCAATTAAAAACCGGCGGCAAATCAGAAGTCAGAAGCATTATTAAAGGACAAACAAACAGCATTCAAACAAACGCGCCAAATTCAAATCTGGTTAAATCAACTTCATCATCACAAGCAACAATTGACACCGTAAATCCGGCGACACTCGACCCAAATTTACGCGAAGTTATCGTTTCCGGCAGCAGCGCAACCGCTAGATTTAAATCGCTCAAATCCGTCGCTTTCGGTTCGGTCAACGAGCGTGTCTTTCCCGTTCGTTTTAACGGCAAAGCGTATCGGGGGCGCATCGAAGTTTTCGTCAATGCGCGCGGAAATTTAACTGTAGTCAATGCAGTTTCGCTGGAAGATTATCTGCTCGGCGTTGTGCCAAATGAATTGGGCTTACCCGCCATCGAAGCAGAAAAGGCGCAGGCAGTTGCGGCGCGAACTTATGCAATAGCTAATATCAATCAATTCGGCGCGCAAGGTTTCGACATTTTGCCGACTGTCCGCTCGCAGGTTTATCAAGGTTTCGCGTCAGAAACGAAAATGGGAACACAAGCCGTTCAAGAAACACGCGGGCTTGTCGCAACTTATAACGGCAAACCAATAAATGCGCTTTACACTTCGACGTGCGGCGGCAGAACGGAAAACTCCGAAAATGTTTTCGATTTTAACGAGCCATATTTGAGAGGCGTCGAATGTTCTTTGGAAGGCAAAGCGCAGTTTGAGCCGTTTTTAATAAAAACCGTTCGCCTTCCGGCAAAGCTACGCGACGAGGAAAATCTCCAACTCGTGCGATTGATGTCGCTGCTCGCCGTAAACGGTTTTCAATTGAGCGCGAATCAATTGACCGACGATTTTTTCAGCGACACGCCGACGCAGGGCGAACTCTCAAATTGGCTCAACCAAATCGCCGCAAAGCTCGGAAAAACTTTTCCGAATGTCGGAAAAGACACGGCGAAACCGCTTGAACTTGCGCGCATTTTGTCGCAGATGATTTACGGCGACGCTTATGCCGACACGCTGCTTTCAGAAGCTGACATAAATTACCAACTCGCTTTTGACGACGCTTCCGAGATTCCGAAAGACCGTCGCGCCGATGTTGCGATTCTTCTGCGTGATGGTCTTTTTTCGCTTTATCCTGATTTAACTCTTAAACCGAACAAGCCATTTTCGCGCGCGAAAATTCTGCGCCTGATAGAGCAAATCTATAAACAGAAAAAATTTATGCCAATGCTCCAAAGCGGCACGACGCAGCCGAGCGATATGGGCAAACTCGTTATCAAAACGGGCAAAACAAATCGCCAATTAACCGTGCGCCCCGACGTTTTCCTATTCCGCGAATTCGGAGGCGCGCTTTATCAAGTCAAAGAAACCGCGCTCGTCGGCGGCGAAACCGTTAATTTTCAAACAGACCCGACAGGAAATGTTATGTATCTCGAAATCGAACCGACAACAACGACCGCAACCGCCGAAAAGATGTCGCCGTTCACAATCTGGAACGTCAACCTCGCGCCTTCGGTCGTCCAATCGCGCCTTTCGCGTTATGTGCGCGGTATCGGAAATTTAATTGATGTTCGCATCGCCCGAAAAGGTTTCTCGCGCCGTGCAACCGACCTTGAAATCGTCGGCACAAACGGAACTTTTCACCTTTTAGGCGGCAAAATCCGCTCGGCTCTGCGGCTAAACGAACAGCTTTTCGTCCTCAACAAACGCTACGACGCTTCGGGACGCGCAACGTCATATTCATTCACCGGACGCGGCTGGGGACACGGCATCGGAATGTGCCAATACGGTGCGTATGGTTTAGCAAAAATGGGCGTCAAATACGATGCGATTCTGAAGCATTACTATACGGGAATTGATTTGACGAAGACTTATTAATAAAAAACGAAAAGGAACGAAATAATTTTGTCTGTGTCTGTGTCTGTCTGTTTTGTCTTTACATTGTGCGCACATTGGGTTAACATTATTAACATCCGCTAACGCCAGTAGGCTGGCACAATATCTTAAAGCCCTTTCTTGTAATTTACAGGAAAGGGCTTTTTGATTTATAAGTTAAATTATGAAGAAAACAGCGATTCTGCTCGATATGGGTTTTGTCTTTCTCAAACTCAAAAACGCACTAGGCAAACGACAGCCGACGGCAATTGAAATCAGACAATTCGCCTTAAAGTGTTTGGAAAAAGACGAAGAAATTTTTCGCATTTATTGTTATGACTGCCCGCCTTACGGCGAAAAGCAGACGCATCCCTTAAACAAGAAAACAGTGGATTTTTCTACCACGCCGACGTTTTCCAGCCGAACCAAGATTATGAATGACTTAAAGATAATGGATAATATCGCTTTTCGTTCGGGCGAATTGTCTTTCGACGGTTGGGTAATTTCACAGAAAGCGGTAAAGGACATCTTGAAAACAAACCGCGCATTTGTTGATGATGATTTTACGCCCGACATCAAACAGAAAGGCGTTGATATGAAAATTGGTTTGGATGTCGCTTGGCTGTCGAGCAAATCAATCGTCGAAAGAATCGTCCTTGTAACGGCTGACAGCGATTTTGTTCCGCCAATGAAGTTTGCGCGGCGTGAAGGCGTTCAAGTTGTTCTTGTAACGATGGGACATATGCTCGTTAAAAACGAATTAAAAGAACATGCTGATGAACTACGAACAGTAACATTTCCATAAATACCCAAATGCGCTTCTCTCGAAATCAAATCATCGGCTCTTTAATCTTGCTTTGTGTGATTTTAATCATCGCGCTTGTGCGTCTGGCTTTGAGTTCATAAGTCAAATTACTGCCCGAATGGACTCTAAAAATTCCAAACCAATTTATTCAATCGTCGGACCGACGGCTTCGGGCAAAACCGAGCTTGGCGTTGAACTTGCTCTTAAAATCGGCGGCGAGATTATCAATTGCGATTCGGTGCAGATTTACAAAGGCATCGAGGTTGCGACGGCGAAACCGAGCCGCGAAGAAATGCGCGGCGTGCCGCATCATTTGGTTGATTACGTCGAGCCGAGCGTAAATTACACGGCGGCGGATTGGGCGAGCGATGCGGCGCAGAAGATAAAGGAAATCGAAGCGCGCGGCGCGACGGCGATTC
>JALYZF010000003.1 GCA_030948995.1 Acidobacteriota bacterium | reverse complement strand
GGTTTACGGTTTTGAAAAATCATTTTTGCCCAATCGCGCCGACGCATTTGCGGAAAATAAATGCCGCGAAAGAAAAGACGAGAAACTAAATGGCTCATTCGATATTGAAGAGGCGCGTCTTTAATTTGTTCGAGCGCTTCGGCATTTCTCTCCGGGCTGTAAGAGCGCGACCAAGCATATCTGGTTTCCTCGCTGGCTCGGTCAATCGTCATTTTCAAAGGCGTGTGAGCCATTACGAACGGCGCGAATTCCAACCAGTGTTTCGGGCGCGACAATCTTCCTTCTTTTTCAAGCCGCGCGTAAAGCGGCGTTGCCGGAAATGGCGTTAATTGTCCGAAAACGGGAAGTCCGGGCGACCAGCTTTCGATTTCATCAACAGTCCGCACGGCGACGCCTTCGGTGTCGTTGTCCATCCCAAAAATAAACGATGTAATGGCATAAATATTTCTTTTCGCAAGACGGTCTAAAACTTCCTTGTAATCCGCAGGCTTTGAGAAATTTTTATTGACCGACGCCATATTTTGCGGGTCAATCGATTCCATTCCGATAAAAACCCATTTGCCGCCGGATTCTGCAATCAAATCAACCAATTCTTCGTCGCCCAAAAGATTTGCGCTGATTTGCGCGACCCATGGAATTTGCGCGCCTGCGGCAATTATGTCGCGGAGCAAAGACTTAACGCGCTTTTTGTTGATGGCGAGATTATCGTCAATAAAGAACACGGCGATTTGTCCGCGTTCTCGTTTTGCGCGTTCTTTTAATCTTAATAATTCTTCGATAACGCTTTCGTTTGTGCGAAAGCGAATCGAATCGCCGAAAAATCCGGTAACCGTGCAGAACTCGCAGCCGTATGGACAGCCGCGCCCGGTTTCAATCGGGACGACGTGAAACGAACCCCAACCTTCGCCCATTTTTGCCAGATGCGGTTTTAAAAATGATGGAACGAGACTGAATTGGTCTAAATCCAGAGTTTCCCAAGGAATATGCGGATACGGCTGAAGATTCGGTTTTTTGTCGTTGCCTTTCGCGTCTGTTTCCGGTTGATAAATATCTTTCAAACAATCGTTTGCCGCGTCTTCGACCATTAAAGCCCATGTTTCGTCGGCTTCGCCCAGAGCAATCGCGTCGGCGTGACGTTTTCCGCCGTCGCGTCCTAATGCTTCGTCCGGGCATTCGGTAACGTGCGGTCCGCCCATCACGACTTTTATTCCAGCTTCGCGCAACGCATCGGCAACTAGATAAGCGCGGGCGACCATTCTCGTCATGGCGCCGATGCCGACAAGTCCGATATTTTCATCCTTGCAGTATTGGACTAATTCTTCGCGCGTCATCGCTTTGGCGTTGCCGTCAATCAATATTACTTCGTGCTGTTTGGGAGTTAAGGCTTGGAGCAGAAACATCCATAAATGCGGCATAAAATTTCTGGTGATGCCGTTGTCGGGATTATAAAGAAGGATTTTCATAGATTTTTTCGGTAGGCACTAACTCTTATTGTCAATTGCCGGAACGCTGCCGATTTATATTGGTCTTTGTCTTGAAGGCTTATCAAACCAATTAACTTTTTACAAAATCTAGAAAAATGCATTAGAATTCGCAAAACTTAAAGATCCAATATTGCTTATTAAAATTAGGGAGAAGAACCAAAGAGCGCATTAGAAAAGCATTTTGCAATCCTAGATTAAATACAAAATTACGATTTTTTCAAATTAAAGCATAACACATATATAATAATACACTGTGCGTTATCGCACAATTATCAAGCCGTTTGTGTAAAAGTTTTGTAATGACTAAAAAGGGCTGGAGATTTATTCAATTTTATTTTTCTGCAGTAGCAATGGTTGGTTGTTGAAACGATGCTTTTGACGCCGGCTCGCCGCCGGTCATCTGCAAAGCGACTATGATTTCGCGCGTGTCGTCGCGCAGTTTAGGCAAATTCCAGCCGAAAAGAATAGAGCCGCCGATACAAACCGCGCCACCGAGCGCCACCGTTTCGGGCGCGCCTAGATAGTTTGCCAAATATCCTGCCATAAGAGAGCCAATCGGCGCCATTCCCATAAACATCATTGAATAAAGCGACATTACGCGACCGCGTAACTCGTCCGGCACCATTGCTTGAATCAGCGTGTTTGACGAAGACATTTGCAGCATCATCGAAAATCCGACGGGAACGAGCAGCAACGCCGAAAGCCAAAACGAGCGCGACAGAGAAAATAAAATCAAGAATACACCGAATACGCCGCTTGCGCCCGCAACCCAAAATCCCAAACCTTTGAGACTTTTCTTTGAAGCTAAAATGAGCGCCGCAACGAGCGCGCCTGTTCCGCTCGCGCCCATTAAAATTCCGAGTCCGCGAACGCCGCCGTTTAAGATTTTGTCGGCAAAAATCGGCATCAAAATCGTGTAAGGCATTCCCATTAAACTTACAAGACCGAGCAGCAGAAGAAGCGCGCGAATCGGTTTTGTGCGGGAAACGAAACTAAAGCCTTCCTTGATTTTTTCAAAAGCCGAGCTACTCGCGTCGATGATTTCTTTTTGCTTGATTTTCATCAAAAGCAGTCCGATGATTACAGCAATATAACTGACGGCATTGCCCAGAAAACACCAGCCTTCACCGACTGCCGAAACGAGAATTCCGGCAATCGCCGGACCGACGATGCGCGCGCCGTTGAACATCGAAGAATTCAAGGCAATCGCATTTAGCATATCTTCCTTGCTAACCATCTCGACAATGAAAGATTGGCGCGTCGGAATATCGAGCGCATTAATTACGCCCGAAAGCGAAGCCAAAACGAACAAATGCCAGACTTGAATGTTTCCGGTCAGCGTCAGGAAAGCTAAAACGAAAGCCAGAATCATCGAACTCGTCTGCGTAGCAACTAAAATATTTCGGCGATTATATATGTCGGCAAAAGCGCCGCCGAAAGATGTCAATAGAAAAACGGGAAATTGTCCTGCGAAACCGATAAGACCGAGCAGCGCGACCGAACCCGTTATTTTATAAACGAGCCAGCTTTGAGCGACTGTCTGCATCCACGTTCCGATAAGCGAGATAAATTGTCCAGCGAAGAATAATTGAAAATTGCGATGTTTGAGCGCCCGAAAAGTTGCGGGAAATTTTGAGCCGTTTGCTTTGTCGTCCGATTCTGTTTGATTGTCCATAAACCCTTGTTCGTAAAGTTGTAATTATATCAAGAAAACGGGCGCGATGATTCGCTCGATATGAAAATTTTTTGTTTCATCAACAGCCATAAACCGAAAATAACAAGCGTATAAGAAAGAATATTCGCTAACAAAAAAGGCGCGAAAAGTTCGCGCCTCGTATTAAAATTTTAATCGTGAAATTAATTTCTCGAACCCATAAAAATCCGCAGGACATACCAGAACAAAAGTGCGACGCTGGCAAATAGCGAAAGCGACGCGGCGACGTGCTGGTCGGTTCGGTAGCGGTGCAGCACGTTTGACGTATCATACAAAATCGCGCCCGCCGCAAACGCCGCCATTAAAAACGCGAAGAAATTACCGAGCGTAAAACCGAATAAAAGGCTGGCAAAGATAAATCCGAGCGCGAGGAAAAATCCTATTGTCAAAATTGGCGCTAGAAATGAAAAATCCTTGCGCGTTAGAAAAACAACTGCCGTTAGTCCTAAAAACAATCCGAGCGTAACGATTCCGGCTTGCATAATAATCTCGCCGCCGCCTGTTTTAATAGCCGCCATAAAAAGAAGCGGCAGAAAAATTATTGATTCGGCAACCGTATAAAGCAGCAAGCCCATATATTGCAGCGGCTTTGAAGTCTGCGAATTCGCCCACCAATTTGCCAGCACCGAGACGCCCATAAACGCTATAAGCACGATAAACCACGAAAAATTTCCGCCGAGCATTGTGCGCGCAATCCACATTCCCGCGCCCGATACGACCAGATATGTTTCCATTAAAACGAAAAGCAAAACAGCGCCAGCCAGATGCGCGTAAGTTTTGCGTATAAAACTCGCGCGTTCTGCCGGAAGCGCTTCGGCAGCCGAATAATTGTAAGTGCTTTGAAAATTTGTATTCATATTTTCCCTCTCTTGAAATTTTAGATGGTTTTCGAGAAATTTTGTTTGTCCGTCTTTAGAAATAAACTGATTATAACTGTTTGCTTCCGAAAACATTTTCACATCTTGCAAACGAATTTTACACACTTCAAGTTCGCTCGACAGTTTCCGGTCTGTCGCGTCTGAGAAGCGAATCAATGCTAAACACGCCCGAACCTCGCGCCGCTATGTAAAGACACACAAAGCAATAGATAACTGCTAATTCGCCGCCGTTTAGGATTGGGAAAAAGCCGCCGGGCGCGTGAACCATAAAGTATGCAACCGCGAGCATTCCGCTGGCGAGAAAAGCGGCAATTCCGGCAAAAAGTCCGAGCAGAATCATCAAACCGCCGACAAGTTCAATAACGCCGGAAATCGCAACCGGCGCGTTCAACTCCATAGCTTGTTTCGGCGGCGGAAATCCCAATAGCTTCTGCGAGCCGTGCCAAACTAGCAGAAAACCCATAATAATTCGCAAAAGCGCGTAAAAATAAGGTTCGTATCTTCCCAGAAATCTTTCCATGATTTTACTCCTTCTTAATTTTGAAATAGTTATAAAAATATATTAACGCTTGAAGCAAAAAATAAATAGGCGCGCGGATAACTTGAAAGTTTTTGCCCATACATTTATTTTCAATTGTTATGGAAAAATTAATTTTACTTGTTTCGCTTTTTCTATTAACGGCAAATATTGGTTTTGCCCAGCAGAATTTTTTATTGAAAGACGCTTCAAAAACTTTCGATGTGAAAATTAAAATCGCCAAATGTGATACGGATACTTGCGAAGGGCGCGCGACCGTTTATTTATCGAGGAAAAACCAGCCGAACGTTTTTCAGACGATTGCGATGCCGAATATGTTTCTCGAATTAAACAAGGAGCGAAAACCGACGGCGAATTTAATCGAGCTTTACGGCGAGAACAACAGCGGCGTCGTTTTTGACGATTTTAATTTCGACGGCGTTGAGGATTTAGCTTTGCGAAACGGCAACGACGGCGCATACGGCGGACCTTCTTATGACGTTTTGCTGTTTTCAAAAGCGGCAAATAAATTCGTCAAAAGCAGGGAATTGACCAAATTGGCAAGCGAAAGTTTGGGGCTGTTCACGGTTGATAAAAAGAAGCGGACAATTGAAACCTTTAACAAAAGCGGCTGCTGCTATCACGAAACGACGCGCTACAAAATAATCAATAATCGCCCGCAAAAAGTTTATGTTTTCACCGAAGACGCGACCGGCGGCGACGGCGAGCGAGTTAAATTGACGACTGAAACGCTCGTCGGCGGCAAGTGGAAAAAAACTGTCAAATACGCTCGAACGAAAGATTATTACAAAGAAAACTAAAATTTAATCTTCCGCTTTTTCGACATACCAATCTTTATGCCGCGACCATTGAGCGCAGGACAAACAAGTCGTCCAGCGCCAGCGATGCGCGCATCCGGGACAGACGCCGCCGGTTGCAAAAGTATTCCAACCCGTTCCGCAGCCGCCGAAAAAGTTTTCGGGAAAACCGGCGTCCGCGCAAAACCAGCGGCTCGTTGCCTTTGGCTGCCACTCGCATAAAGGACAACGAATGCGGGTGAAGTCAGTTATTTCGTCCTGTTCTTTAACTTCGTCCAAAATAGTTTCGCCGCCGTTTAGATTTTTTTGAAAAAGCGAAAATACGCCTGCTTTGAGAACAATGCTTGGCAGTGATTTTTGTTTCGGATACATAATGCTCCCTCAAAATATAAAAAATGGGGATTCAACCCAAATCCCCTTTTATTAGCTCAAAAGTAATTTGAGTTTGGATAAAAGAATAAAAGTTTGAAAATCGAATGACACGACGCAAACAAAAATAGGCTTTGGCTAAAGCACGCCTTTTCCAAACTTTGCTACAGATTGAACGGGTAAATATTTATAGCTTTCGCCGTTCGGTATTCATTATACTGTTTATAGAGGTTTAAGACTTTTTCAAAAGGAATACTTACCGTTATGACTAAAATTTTCTTATCGTCTCTGCTGATTTTAATGCTGGCGGCAATGGCGTTTTCACAGGCGAAAGGCAGCGATGCGATTGCGAAACAGTTGAAGGCTTTGCGAGCCGATAAAACTTTTGAAATCGTTTATGACAAGTCGGCGGACAATTCAAAAATTCTCGGCTTTAGCGAAGATTTCGGCAGAGCAGAAGACCGCCGCAACAATCTCCAATCGTTTCGTTTCGGGCTTGCGTTTTTCTTTGCGGGGCAAGCGATTACAACCGTGCCGGACACATTTCTTTTGACTTTTCAAGCTGGAACTAAAAAAGATATATTTAGAAATTCGCACGCGCTCGCCTTTACGA
>JALYZF010000001.1 GCA_030948995.1 Acidobacteriota bacterium | reverse complement strand
GCGTAAAGGGTTCTGAATGATATACGCGGCTCGTTAGAAATAGCGAAAACAGGTTCCCATCTTTCTGGTTGCAGCTTCGCTTTGAAAGCATCGAGTCCGTCGAAATTGTAGAATCGCTGTCCGTGTTTTCGCATCCACGCCAGCAGAATACGAAGCCATAACGGGTTGCTGAACGGCTTAATTTGCGCCCGCTTTGAAAGCGGCGAAAGTCCGAGCGTGGCGTAATCATAACCGTCTTCGGCAAGCGTTCGCATCGCCGCGTCAATCATCAATTCGACCGTACCGTTCGGCGCGCCGGGTCGGTGCGGAAATTGTTCAAACAGCCAACCGTTGCGCTTTGCGACAGGCGACAAAACTAAAAAACCGACAACTTCATCCTCGCCGCGTTCGGCAACAAACACGCGACGGTCAAACAGACGCGAGAGCGTGTTAGGCTCGACCAGAAAACCCAGCGGCGGCAGACCTTTTGTTGAAAGCCATTCTTTTAGACACCGTTTCAGCGCCGGATTATCGTGCGCCTTTTCGGTTGACCATTCCGTAACGGTTACGCCTTTATTCCGCGCCCGATTCAGTTGCGCCCGCAAAGATTTATTTCCGGCAACAATCGCCACCCAGCCGTTTGGATTCCAGACCGGCTGCGCGCCGAGTAAAATTTTCGCGTGATTCGGCGTGTCTTCATAAAACGATTCAAGACGTGCCTCGGCGCAAAAATAACAAGCCCGCTCGCCCGCCTGTCGTGCATCTTGCTCGAATTCAGCGACAACTTCCAGCAAACGTTCTTTCGTACAAACGGGAGCGCCTGCAACTACGCGCCTGCCGCGACTTGAAACAAAGCCGACAACGGCGTCATCCGCCTTGGAGAACCAACGCTGAATGCCCGGATTGACGAGTTGATATGAGGTAGAATTCCAACCAAATGCCAAGACAATCTCCCGCGTCCGTGCGATAAGCGGAGATTCTTCGAGCGCTTTGTCATAAAAGCTCGAGCAAGATACAACTTTATGATTATTCACCTTTTTATTCTACCCGACCTCAATCAAATAGTTTAATCTTCGGCGCGAGCGGAAAGTAGAAATTCAAGAAGCAAACAACAAAGTAGCGCGAGTTTGTAAAAACACTCGCGCTACTTTATTGTTTGAGAAATAATTTATTGAGGCAAGCGTCCCGGCGTCAGCGGTGCGCCGACATCGTTTAGGGCTTTCTCTAATCTTGGTATTTCTACTTCAACCAAAGTTTTTAACTGCGCCAAAACGGGAGTGAATTCTGCATTTGCGTAGTTATATTGATTAAGCTGCGTTTGCGTCGGGCGAACGGAAGAAAGGCGAATCGTGTCGGCGACCAGTTCGACGCGGGCGTTAATCGGCGGCGATGGAATGTCTGTATTCTCGCGTCCGCCGCGCAAGTCGTTTAAGATGTCGTTAATTTTCGCGTCGAGCGCTTTGGCGTCCGCAACGAGGCTTTGATTTGCCGCAGGTGCTTCTTGAGCGGAACGTTTCAGCAGACTGATTCGGGTTTTGGCAGTTGTCGCAACGTCTATCGCGCCGCCGACGGCTCGCTGCAGAAGCGAAACTTTGCGCTGGAAATCGGCGAGTGTCGCGCGCTCTTCGGCAGACATCTTTTCTCTACCTTCGACCGTTACCTCGAAAGTTTGCGTGCCGGGCAAAGCGGTCGTTGTGCCGCCGGCGCGCAGTTCCATCGCAACCGTGTATTTGCCGGGCATTGCAAGCTGTCCCTGCGGTCCGAATGTAAAGCCTTCGGGTAAAACGACGCCCGGCGGCAATTGCGGCGGCGTTGCCGAAATCGAAGGCGGAGCATAACGGAAATCCCAAGTTATGCGCTGAATGCCGGGCGCGGCGGGCGCGCTAATACGGCGCACGATTTTGCCTTCTAAATCTGAGACGGTGAAAACAATCGCGGGCGCTTCTTCTTCGGATTCGGCGCGCAGTTCTTCAATCGTCGCGTAATGAAACGGCTGTTTTTTCTTTTCCGCTTCGCGCTCGGCTTCCTGACGTTTTTGCCGCAAGGTTTTCGGCGCATCCTTCAAATAATATGTAAAAGTCGCGCCGTATGGCGGATTCGGCGCGGTGTAGAACGACGCGCCTTGCGAGCTGGAAATAGAAGAAGTCGAGCGGATATACATCAGCGCGTCTTTGACGGGGAAAAGCGCGGAGTTTTGATTAAGCGTCTCGTTGCTCATCTGACGCAGCGGCGCGTAATTGTCGAGAACGTAAAAGCCGCGCCCGAAGGTCGCTAAAATCAAATCGTTTTCGCGTTTTTGAATGGCGATGTCGCGGATGGCGATGGTCGGCAAATTGCCTTTCATCTGAATCCATTTCGCGCCGCCGTCGGTGGAGAAGAAAAAGCCGAATTCAGTTCCGATAAACAGCAGACGCGGATTGGTATAGTCTTCGGCAATCGCATAAAGCGAGCCGCGCGCAGGCAGATTTCCCGCAACGGAAGTCCAAGTTCGACCGGTGTCCGTGCTTTTCAAAAGATACGGCTTGAAGTCGCCGTTTTGATGATTGTTAAAAGCGGCGTAAACCGTGTTCGCATCGTGCTGCGAAGCAAAAACGCGACTGACGTAGCTCATATCCGGCACGCCGGGAAATTTATCTATCTTGCGCCAATTCTTGCCGCCGTCTTCGGTAACTTGGATTAGTCCGTCGTCCGTTCCGACGTAAATCAAGCCTTCTTTGACGGGCGATTCGGCGAGCGCGGAAGCGTTGCCGTAAAGCGCCGTCGATTGATTTTTTGCAATTGCGTCGGGTCCCCAGATTTTGCCCATCACGGGCAGCGAGTTGCGGTCGAGATTGCGCGTTAAATCACCGCTGATGCGACGCCAATCGTCGCCTTTATTATCGCTGACGAAAAGCTGGTGTCCGGCAAAATAAAGGCGCGTATGGACGTGCGGGCTGACGATAAAAGGCGTGTCCCAATTGGTGCGCTCGCTTTCTTCGTCCTTTTCGGGAAACGGCGCGATGTCAACTCGCTCGCCCGTTCGTTTATCAAAACGAACAAGCCCGCCGTTCTGACTTTCCGAATAAATCGTGTTTGGGTCTTCCGGGTCAACCTGCGAGCGAAAACCGTCGCCGCCGTTCGTTACGAACCAATCAGAGTTCATAATGCCGGAAGCGTTGCGCGTGCGCGCGGGTCCGCCAAGAGAATTGTTGTCCTGCGTGCCGCCGAAGACGTTGTAAAAAGGAGCGTCCGTGTCGGCGACGACATCGTAAAATTGCGCGACCGGCAAGTTGGCTTTGAACGTCCAATTCGCGCCGCGGTCGAAACTTTCGTAAATACCGCCGTCGCAGCCGACTAAGTAATAATCCGTATTTTTCGGGTCAATCCAAATCGTGTGATTGTCAACGTGCTTCAAACGCTCGCCCAAAGGTTTTTGCGTGCGCCCGCCGTCGTCGGAAACCTGAAAAATGGTATTCGGAATATAAACGCGGTCAACATTTTTCGGGTCGGCGATAATCTGCCCGTAATACAAACCAATCGCGTAGTTCGGATTCATCCGTTCCCAAGTCGCACCTCTGTCGTTCGAGCGAAAGATACCGCCTAAATTTCCGGTCGCTTCGACCGTCGCATAAATGACGTTCGTGTCAACGGGCGAAACTGCCAGACCAATTCTTCCCAAATCGCCCGGCGGAAGCCCCGAGCGAAGTTTTGTCCAAGTTATTCCGGCGTCGGTTGATTTGTAAATCGCGGTTTCCGGTCCGCCATTTATCAACGTATAGAAATGACGACGACGCTGCCACGACGCGGCATAAAGCGTGTCGGGATTTTCGGGGTCAATAACTATATCGGTTACGCCCGTGTTCTCGCTGATTGTAATTATTTGTTTCCAAGTTTTTCCGCCATCTGTTGTTTTATAAAGCCCGCGCTCGCCGCCCGCAGACCAGAGCGGACCTTGCGCCGCGACATAAACGACGTTGCTGTCGCGCGGGTCAATGACGATGCGCCCGATATGCTCGGAAGTTTTCAAGCCCATATTTTTCCAGCTTCGACCGCCGTCGTCCGAACGGTATATGCCGTCGCCGTATGCGACGCTGCGCTGGCTGTTGTATTCACCCGTTCCGACCCAGATGGTCGAAAAATTTTTCGGGTCGAGCGCGATTGCGCCGATTGAATACGCGCCTTCATTCTCAAATACGGGTGTAAAAGTTGTTCCGGCATTGACGGTTTTCCAGACGCCGCCGGACGCGACCGCAACGTAATATTTTGAGCGGTCGTTTGGGTCAACGGCAAACATATTGACACGCCCGGACGTTGCCGCCGGACCGATTGAGCGAAAACGCATTCCGCCGAATGTTCCCGTGGACATCGGTTCGGGTTTCGGCGTCGGCGACATTTCAGGCGACGGCGAAACTTTTACTTCGGGCGTCGGCGTTGGCATCGGCGTCGGCGTAACAGTTGCGTTAAGTTTAATTTCTTTTTGGGCAAACGAAGGCGCTGCGGCGGCGCACAGTAGGAGAAATAACGGCAAAAAAAGTCGAAATAAGCGCATAGCTGAAAATTCCTCGGTCGGTAATTTAATTGATTTGAAAAATAAGTTTGGACGGAAATTATCTTATCTTTAAGCGCACACACAGGCAAGGCAACGACCGTATTCTGCGACTGGATTTAGAGTTTTTTATAAATCCGGGTTGAGATAAAAAAACTGATTGTAATCTATCGTCGTATCTGCTAATACTTAATTCTTACGAAAAAATTTCGGACGATTATTTTTTGATGTCGTCCGCCGACAAACGGGCGGACGATTTGAAGAAGTCAGAAAATTAATCAATCGAAAGAGTTTCGTAAATGTTAGTAAATCTTTGTTAAGACTAGGAGAAAATATGAAAAAAATTTCATTAATGATTTTATCGGGCGCAGCGGCGCTCGGAATGGTTGGTTGTAACGGCGCGGCGACTAATACAGCCGTAACGAACGCCAACTTAAAAACGGCAAATGCTAATATGGTAGTCGTAGTCAACAGCAACACGGCAAATGCCAACGGTCAGTTGATTGATTCGACCAACAGCAACAAGACCGCAAGCAGCGCAACAACGCCGGAAGGTTTTATGACCGAAGCGGCGAAAGGAGGCATGGCTGAAGTCGAACTGAGCAAAATGGCTTTGCCCAAATTAAAAGACGCGGCAGTCAAACAATTTGCACAGCAGATGATTGCCGACCACACGCGCGCAAACAATGAATTAAAAGAACTCGCGGCAAAGAAAAAAGTTACCTTGCCGACCGAACTCGACGCCGAGCATAAAGCGACGGCAGCCGATATGAACTCGATGTCCGGCGCGGATTTCGATAAGGATTACGTCAACGCGATGGTTGCAGACCACGAAAAAGCCGTCGCTCTGTTTCAAGGTCAATCAACCGGCGGAACTGACGCGGACGCCAAAGCATTTGCGGCGAAAACTTTGCCGACTTTGCAAAAGCATCTGGATATGATTAAAACTATTCAGGGCAAAATGAAATAATAGGTTTTCAGACAATTGCCGCAATAGAAAAATTTGCGGCTGTTAATGCTCGTAATTTTAAGTCGTAACGATTAGCAACCGTTACGACTTTATTTTTCCCTGAAATGCGTTATTAAAAACTTTCCGCAAATTTTTTCCGCTTTAAGTTTGACAAAAATTTTCCTCGTATGGCATCAGCTTTGCAACAATCGCCGCAAAACAAAGTTTTTGTATGGAATATTTACACGCTCAACAATTTTTAGAGATTGTAAATGTGGAGGAAAAATTTATGAAAAGAATACTCATATTCAGTTCGGCAGTAATGCTTTTGATGTTCGGTTTAATCGGCTGCGGCAGCGAAGCGGCGAATTCGAGCAGCTTTACGACAAAAGCAGCACAGGGCGGAATGAGCGAAGTGCTGCTCGGCAATCTGGCTTTGGCAAAAGGTCAGAGCGCGGATCTCAAGCAGTTTGCCCAACAGATGATTGACGACCACACGCGCGCGAACAATGATTTAAAGGAAATCGCGGCTAAAAAAAGCGTCGCGCTGCCGACCGATACCAACGACGAGCAGAAATCGCTTTTGGAAAAATTGTCGAAGCTCTCCGGCGCGGATTTTGACAAAGCATATGTCAAAGCGATGATTGACGACCACGAAGAAGACGTAAAAGAATTTAAAGCGCAGGCGGCGAGTGGAACAGATCCGGACATAAAAGCGTTTGCCGCAAGAACTCTGCCGACGCTGCAATCGCATCTCGATACGATAAAGGGCATTAAAGACCGAATGATGAAATAAGGAGTTTTGAAAAAAAATGGCAAAGTGCGAAGTTTGCGGCAACGATTATTATCTGGCATTTGAAGTTGTAACGGCGGGAAATCGCCACGTTTTCGATTGTTTCGAGTGCGCGATACACAAGCTCGCGCCCGTTTGCGCGCATTGCGGCTGCAAGATTATCGGTCACGGCATCGAAGCGAAAGAGAATTTTTTCTGCTGCGCCAATTGCGCGAAACAAGCAGGGGTCTCTGGCGTCGAAGACCATGTTTGGGGCAAAGAGCGCGAGACGGCGGAAAATATTAATCAATAAAATCAGGAGAAACTTATGAGCAATCAATCGACAAAAATAGACAAACGCGACGACGTGAACCCGGACGAAGGCGAGCGCAAATACGGCAACGTGCCGTTTGCCGACGCGACAAATAAAAAATATCCGATTGATACGCCTGAGCATATTCGCGCCGCTTGGAATTACATTAATCACAAAGATAATGCGGCAAAGTATGACGCGGGCGAAGTTGAAACGATAAAAGATCGAATTAAACAATCGGCGAAAAAACACGGCGTCGAAATTAGCGAAGATTAGTTCTGCGAGCATTTTATAAAAAATAAAAACCCGAGAAACGATAAAATGTTTTTCGGGTTTTTATTTCACTGGATATAAATTATTTCTTTAATCTCGACACGAATTTTTGTCTGAATTTTGCGACTTTCGGCGCAACGACCGCCGCGCAATACGGCTGGTTCGGATTGTTTGCAAAGTATTCCTGATGATAATTCTCCGCCGTGTAAAATTTGTCGAACGGCGCAATTTCCGTAACAATCGGATTGTCGTAAATGCCCGCCGCTTCGATTTCCCGAATCGTTTCTTCAGCGACTTGCTTCTGCTCGTCCGTGTGATAAAAAACCGCCGAACGATACGACGTGCCGATGTCGTTTCCCTGCCGGTTTAATTGCGTCGGGTCGTGAACGGTAAAGAAAACCTGCAAAATCTCCTTAAAAGAAATTTCTTGCGGGTTGAATTTTATCTGCACGACTTCGGCGTGTCCGGTCGTCTCCGAACAAACTTCACGATACGTAGGATTTTCCTTATGCCCGCCCGAATAGCCTGATTCGACCGATTCGACGCCTTGTAAATCGTCGAAAACTGCTTCCACGCACCAAAAACAACCCGCTCCCAAAGTTGCCGTTTCTAAATTTTTATTTTCCATAACTTTATATTAATTACCCTTTGTTCGATATTTATTCCATTCTACAAAATATGCCCGTGCCGCGTCGAAACGATAAATTAAAGTTATGTCCTGATTTCAAATCGCTCAAAAATTATTGTTTGTCTTTTTTAATATATTCAATCGCCGCTTCCAATTGCGCGTCTCGTCCGGCGAGCAAACTTTCGCGCGTCAAACCGACTTCAATGTTAGGAACGACGCCGCGCCCTTCGATGACGACACCTTTCGGCGTGTGCGGTTGTCCGACAGCATAAATCATATAAGCGCCGGTCGGAAGTTTGGCTAAATTCGCATCTAGATCCGAGCCTCTGGTTGTTTTTCCGATAACGACGGCGCGACGCGCTTCTTGCATTCCAGCCGCAAATTGTTCGCTGGCTGAACTGCTACGCTCGTCAACTAAAATCACGATTTTTCCTAAGTAGGGATTTTTTTGCGGGCGCGCTTTGTAATAAAAATCATCGCGGCTTCGTTTTTTAGTAATCATCAATTGCGTTTCCTTATCGAAAAGCAATCCAGCCATTTTGACGGCGACGCTATCGTCTCCGCCGCCGTTGCCGCGCAAATCAATAATAATTCCCGGCGCGTCTTTCATTGAAACGATTGCCGCTTGGATTTTTGGATTCAGATAGGCGACAAAATTGTCAAAGCGAATGTATCCGATATTCTCTGTAAGGCGCTTCGATTCAAAGTGAATGTAGAGAGAAATTCCGCCGCCGACATTGGCTTTTTCAGCATCGTTTGAAGAAAGGCGCTCTAAAACCGCTTCGCGCAAATTATCTTTCTCATCCAGAAAGGAAAGTCTGACGTTCGTATTCGCCACGCCCGCAATACGCGCCTGCGCGTCAGCGAGATTCTTAACCGCTTCGCCGTCAACTTTTATGATGACGAAGCCGGTTTTAAGTCCGGCTTTTGCGGCGGAAGAATCTTCAATCAGACGAGTGATGACGACTTGATTGTCAACTTCGCGCATACTAAGTCCGACCGTTACGGGCGGCTGTCTTAATCTGGCAACCGTTTCGGGCGCAATTACGTCGAGATGCGAAGTTTTAATTTCGTCAAGCATTCTATTGAGCAAGGCGTGAAGTTCCGCGTCGGTTTTCACATTGGCAACAAGAGGCGCGTAGCGTTCGTGAACCGCTTGCCAATCGACGCCGCCGAAATTCGGGTCGAAGAATTTTTCATTAACCGTCTTCCAAACTTTATCGAAAGTTTTCAGCCGAATCTGCGGCGTGCTTTCTGTTTGAGCGAAAGCGAAGTTAGTAGCCGACAAGAAAATTGCGACGGCAAAAAGACGCGCCAGCGCACCGCGATGTTTTTTCATATTGTTTTCCGTTTATGTTTGAAAATTAGGAGAGCAGTTTTTATACGCAAGCCGAAATAAAATGTTTCCGCTTTTTATTCCGTCCGTTTTCGCTTGCTTGTGTTTTCGCGCTGTGTCAAAATTCGTAAATCGCAAACGATAAATTAAACAAAATTTGCAAGGAGATTTTTTAAACTAATGTCAGAAAACGGAATCGTGACGGAAGGCGAGGAAAACAATTCGACCGCTGCCGCCGCCGCGACAAATAACGAAACTGCCGAAAATATCGTCAACCCGGAAGATGTTTCATATCACGCCGTCGAAAAAGACGGCAATGTAACGGCGATTTGGGAAATGCAGGGACGCAAGCATATCCGCACGATTGACCCGCGCTCGAGCGAAGGCAAACAAATTTTAGCGCTTTTTGAAACCGCCGCTTAAACCGCAGAAAAACACTGTTTGAAACCCGCGCGCGGCAAAAAATCCTTGCCTTTTTACAAGAAATGGAGTTAATATAGCTTGCATTCCAAATCTGGCAGTTTGAAAGTTTCCGGTAGGTCTTAGGTTTCTCGCCCTTTTTCTTTATATTCAAAGAAGAATGACGCGGGAAATTTTGAAAGTTTTACTCTTTTAACCACAAGCGGAGGTAATCTTGTATGAGGGATATGTTGTTTGCACTTTTGGCATTAATTTCAGCTGGCTTGGCGGCATACTTTTTATACCAATTTCAACATTACGACAACTCAAATTCTATGATTATAGGAATAATTTTTGCAGTTGTAGCAGTTGCTTTTGGTTTACTTTTTATTTTCGGCAGAGTTAATCGTCACGACGAAATTCACATTACCGAATAATAATTTTTTGGCAGTTCTTCCGGCAGGCGACTCGTGGCTTTTCGATAATTCCAAGCCGCCGCAAACTTAAATCATCGCTTGCCGCAAATATCTAACTCTGCAAGTGAATCTTTCGAGGCGCGAAACGCTCGACTCGCTTTGCGTTCGAGTATTCGATTGTCTTATTTTACGAAAACGCTTCTTTATATTACTCACTCAGAAAATTATTTCCCAAACAATTTAATCACGCACGGATAAGTTTTTGATTTTCAATAATACAGTTTTGTGCATTTGATTTTCTCGCCTTAATCTTTTACATACGTCTGTTTTCAAGTTTCCCGCGTCTAATCTTTTTAGAGAAAATGAAATTTCTTCAAGGATACGTTATAATGTTGACAAAAATGTAAGGTTTTATAAACTTAATATTTTTATAGATTACAAAAAGGTTTTACAAAAGATGCCGAAAATTGCAGATATACAGGAAACGCCGAATCCGAATGCCGTCAAGTTTATTTTAAAAGAGCCGGTCAGCAACGGAACTTCGCATTCGTTCGACGCGGTTGAAAAAGCCGCGAGCGATAAACTTGCCGCTTCTCTTTTTGAAGTCGGCGATGTCGCGTCGGTTTTTTACATGGATAAAATGATTACGGTCGAGAAAACCGACGAAGCCGATTGGGACGATATTTTGCCTCGGCTGGCAGTTCCGATTCGCGCCGCTGAAACAGTTTCAGTTGCGGCGAACGGCAAAGCGGCGGCAGCGTCTGTCGGAGGCGCAATTGCCGCGGCGGTCAGCGATAATCCGGTAATCGCGCAGATAAACGAATTGCTTGACGAGAGAATTCGCCCGTATCTGGCAAGCGACGGCGGCTGGCTGGAAATTCTCGATTTGGAAAACAAAACTTTAAAGATTCGCTATCAAGGCGCGTGTGGAAGCTGTCCTAGTTCTTTGACCGGAACGCTGATGGCGATAGAAAATATGATACGCGACGAGATTGATTCGGAAATAGAAGTGGTAGCGGCTTGACGGCGAAAATTTTTCAGAGTTGAATAATTTTTCCGCCGTAAAAGAATTTCTTGACATAAAAACTAAAAAAAGTTCATAATCATTGAGGCGACATTAGTTCGCAAGTGTCGTCTCATCTTTTAAGGATTCAAAATCCACACAAAAACCGCCAGCCATTTCATCCCTAGACGTGCTGTGTTTTCAAAATACGGAGGAGAATAATAGTGAATAGTGAAGAACTCGAACAGAGTTTAAGAACTGAATTTGAGAGCTATCTCAAACAGGTTTTTGCTGATATGCAGCAAGAGATAACCGGATTTCAGGAAAAAATCGAAGCCGAATTCGAGCGGCACAAATCGCAGCTAACCGAAGCATTTCAAGATTTTTCAAGTCGCGCCCAAAATGCCAAAGAGCTTGACACAGGCTTTAAGGAATCGGTCGTCGAACATCTGCGTCTGGCGCGTGACGAAGGCGCGAGAATTACTGCGACGGCAATGAGCGAAGCCGAAGAGATGCAAAAGCAAGCCGATGCTGCCGCCCCTCGCGTTGCCGGAATCAACGAACTGCGCGACGCGATAAATGACATCAGCAGCCAAACTTCTCAAGCCTCAATTCTCAAAGCGCTCGTCCAGCACGCCGGACAATTCACGCCGCGCGGTGCATTTTTCATTATCAAGAACGAACATTTTGTCGGTTGGCGCGTCTTCGGACGCGAAGAACAGCAGGACGACAGCGCCGTGCGCGAAATCTTCTTTCCAATCTCTACCGAATCCACACTGGGCGAATCCGTGCGGTCTTTAAATACGGTCGAAAGCGCTTACGGAACTTACGCGGGCGATTCGACTTATCTGGAAAAACTCGGATTCGGCGAACCGGAAAAAATGTTTGCCGTCCCGCTGGTGGCGCGCGGGCGCGGCGTTGCCGTTCTATACGCCGATTACGGCTTGGGCAGCAACGAAACAAACGTCGGAGCGTTGGAAACTCTAGTCCGCGTCGCCGGTTTGACAGTTGAAATTCTGGCGGCATCGCCGGCGGTCGCTAAATCTGCGCCAACTGCGAGTCAAACTCAACAAGCGACGGAGCCTGAAAGACAAGAGGAATTGAGCGAGCCGAAAGATTTTAACGCCGTAGCAGATTACCAAGTCGCCGAAGAAAATCAATTTGACGGACAGATGGAAGCGTCTGCGAGTTTTGATTCGCCCGCCGCCTCCGAATCAACCGAAACAAGCGGTTTTACAGATTATCAATATCCGGTCGAGAGCGAAAATTTTTCCGCGCAGGATAATTTTCAACCCGAAGCCGCACAAACGGATTTTGCTTCGACGGATTATTCCTACACTGATTCTTCAACGCCGGATAATTACTCGGTCGAAGAAGTAGAAATTGTTTCCGAGACTCCCGCTGCGGAAGAATTTCAGCCTGTTTATCAGGACACGCAAACCGAATCGGAAAGCTATTCGTGGAATCAGCCAGCCGAATCGACGAGCGAATACACGGACAGCTACACGCCGCAAACGGAAGTTCAAAGCGACGCGAAAACTTTTGAGCCGCAAGTTTCGGAAAACGATTATTCCGCGCCGGCTGTAAGCGAGTATCAATTTGAAGATGCGCCGCAGTCTTTTGAAGCTCCGCAAACTTTTGAAACGCCGCAGTTTGAAAGCGCGCCTTTTGAAGCGACGCAAAGCTACGCTCCGGTAGTTGAAGAAACCGCCAATCCGTTCGCAGTCGAAAGCAAAGCGGCAACTGAAAGTTTTGTTCCGCAACCGGCAGAAGCCGTTGCCGCGACAACGACGACGGCGACAAAGCCGGTCAGGTCGCGTTTCAGCGATAAAAACGTCGATTTGCCGATAGAAGTTAGCGAAGACGAACGCCGCCTGCACAATGACGCGCGCCGTTTCGCACGCTTGCTCGTTTCGGAAATCAAACTTTACAACGAGCAAAAAGTTAAGGAAGGACGCGACAGCAATGATTTATATGAGCGCTTAAGAGAAGCGATAGACCGCTCGCGCGAAATGTATGACAAACGAATTCAACCGCCGGTTGCGGCTAAATTCGATTATTTTCATTACGAAGTAGTCAATACTTTAGCGGAAGGCGACGAGGCGAAACTCGGCGGAAGTTACCCGGGCGCAGCCGTCTAAAGTTTTGGTTGAAATAAACTTGAAAGCCGTTTGATTAGTAAAATCAAACGGCTTTTTTTTATTTACAAGCTACTACTTACTCGCTTACTCGATGATTTCAAACTGCACGAATTGTGTCGAAATTTTCTGTTTCTCTTTTGCCAGATTGTCGGTTGCTACAATTTGCAGAACATAATCGCCCGCCGTCATTTCAGTTCCTAGATTTATTGCGCCGACGAATTTTATTCTTTGCAAATCGGTTTGTCCGGCAAGTTCGACCGGAGTTTGTTTGCCGTCGAAAATAAGTTTTCCGTCGCGGAACATTCTGATTTGCGTCGTCAAGTTCGGCTTTTGCGCGGCATCCAGTTGGGCGTTGTAAATCTCCGAGCCGTAGCGCAAAATTGTTCCACGCTTGAAGCGGCGCACGGAAGTATCGTTCATCGGATTTGTCGTATCGGTTGAGATGCTTTCCGCCGTGTTTGCCGAAGCCGAAGCATTTGTCATAAATTTATTCCATTGCTGTGTCGTCAGATTTTCCAAAACAATCCCCGAAACTGTTAGACGATTTTTTTTCAAATTCGGAACTTCGACGAACTGATTTGCCGAGCCGACTTTATTATCCTGCTCGTCGCGGATTGCCACGCGAAGTTGATACGCGCCCGGTTTTTTTACTGGAAACGGAAAATGATAAACAAAGCCGTCGCTTAAAACTTTCGCGTATCTTTCGCCCTTTGTTGTAAATGTGTAAGTTTGGCTAACTTGGTCGGCGACCATTCCATTATCGCCATACATAACTGCAACAACATCGAAAACGGCTTTTTTACTTCCGTCCTTTTCGTCTGTAAACTTCAAATCTTTGGCGTCAACGTGAAGCAGAAATCGCACGTATGAGCCTTCTTTAGCATCGTTGGCGAAAAGCGTGTTGAGGCGCAAGCCGATTCCATTGACCGCAAACGGCGAAGTCAGCGCGTTCATAATTTGCTCGCGCGGCGTCTGGACTATGCTCGGCTTTTTAATCTGCTCGTCGCTGACGCCGAAAAATCCGCTGCGATAGCGAACTTGCGCGCCTTTTCGATTTACCTTGACTTGGAGCTTATTAAATTGTCTGGTTTTCGGGTCGAAAGTCTCGCTGTCCGGCTGATAACCGATAAGATAATAACTCTGGTCGTCTAAAATTTTGCGAATGCCGCCGCTCAAATCGTTGCTATTGACGAGTGCCGAACCGCCGGTTTGTTTGGCAAGATAAACTAAACCTGCCTGCGTATCTAAAAGTTCGTCGCGCCGGTCGGTAATTCTTTGTTCAAGCTGGTCGCCGGAAAGCAAGCTAACATCGTCCGCCGCCGTTACGCCGAGCGTTTGCAAGCCGCGCGCGTCCATCGTATAAACGACGACCGAAGCGCGATTTGCGGCGTCAATAAGACGCTTTAAAGCATCGAAAATTATGGAGCGTTCGGAGAATCCTGTTTCGTTTTTTGTTTCCAGCTTAAAGCCGTCCGAAAGCAGCATAACCGATTTTCGACCGGGCAATTCCTGCATTCCGCGAACGACGTAATCCAGCGCGCCGAGCGTTCCGGTGGCAAAAACGCTGCTTTGAAAATCCTTAAAATTCTGGTCTCTGTTTCTTTCCGCTTCAAGCTCTTCGGCGCTTACTTCTGTTCCAGTTGCCTTCAGGCGTTCGAGCGGCGTCGGCTCAATCGCCGCAAACGCTCCGACTTTTCCGTTTCCCGCAGGATTCCAGCGTATTCGTTCGATTGCCGCGTAAAGTTGACGACGGTCGTTTGTAAATTGTTGAAGCGCGCCCGCGCCGCCTGCCGTGCGAATAATCGCTACCAGATCGCCTTCTTGCATCTGCTCGTCAACAAATTTTTTCAAAGCGCGCCGGACATAATAAACGCTCTCGAACGAAAGCGTTAAATCGTCGACGACGAGCGCGATTGTGCGCTTGACTTGTTCAGGTCTGATTGCCGTTGGCGGAATAGGCAGCGGAACTGCGGATTTATCTTTTGAAGGCGCGGGTTTTTCAGCTTGCGTTTTGATACTCGAAATAAACGAAAAATTCGTGATGTTTTGTTTTTCGCCGTTCTCGTATATCTCGAACTCTTCGGGTTTCAAATCCGTAATAACCTTTCCGCTTCTGTCCGTTACGGTAACGTCAACCTGAATCAAATTCGTCGAAATTTTTACAACATCCTCGTTGGCTTCGGGCATCGGCGTTGCGGTCGGCGTCGGTTTTTGAGCCAAAACCGGCAAGCTGAAACAGAAGATAAACAGCAGAGTGGGAAAAAACTTTTTCATCGAAATTCTCCAAAAAAATTAAAATTTCTCTGCTATCATATAACGAAAACGTCTGTCTGAAAAGACATTTTCGGCTTCGGGCGGACGAGACAAATCGCTTATGCGTTTTCGCATCAAAAACTCGGAGTAAATTTCAAAGATGTTATTTTACAAAAACTTTCGCCTTCGGCGCTTTTCCGTTTTAACAATTTTTCTATCCGCCGTGACATTTCTGCTGATACCTTTTACGACAAGTTGTTCGGCGTTCGTTACGCAAATGTCGGAAGAGCAAGCCGCGCAAATGCTTCGCTCGCTGACAAAAGACGGAAAACTGCCCGCCGAGAGCATTGTTCTCGATATTGAAAATCGTTACTCGAAAACCAGAACCGGCGCGCTTGCCCGTCTTCTGCGAGCGCGGATTCACTTTGAAAACAACGATTTTGGCGGCGCGGCTGAAATCTTAAATTCTGATGTTTTTCGCCAGCGCACAAACGTCGCCGATTATGCTCTATGGCTGCGCGGACGCGCTTTGCAAAACGCGGGAAGACCAGCAGAAGCAATGAATGTTTTCGCCGAACTAATCAAAAGTTTTCCGACTTCGATACGAGCGCGCGAAGTTATGCTGCTCTGGGCAACGAGCGCGATGCAGTCGGGACAAGCCGCGCAGATTCCGATTTTTTTGCAGGATTTAACCGCCGAAAATGACGCCGATGCGCTTCTTCTGGTCGCCAAATCTTTTGAAGCGCAAAACAATGCGCCGGAAGCCGCGAAATTTTATCGGCGAGTTTATTTCTACGGCGCGGCGACTGACGCGGGCAGAGAAGCCGAAGCAAAACTGCTCGCGCTCGGACAGAATTTGTCGCCGCAGACGCCGGAAGAAATTTTAACGCGCGCCGATAAAATTTTTGCGGCGAAACTTTATAAAGACGCAGCGGACGCTTACCAAAATGCAATTTCACGATTTCCCAATATCAATTCGCCTCAAATAAATTTGAAACGCCTGACGGCTTTGGCAAACGCGCGCCAAATGCCGGAAGCGCAAAGCGCGTTCAATACAATACCTGCGTCCGCACCGGAAAAAGTCGAAGGTTATTACCAATTGGCGCGCGGTTTCGCAAGCGCGAAACAGTGGGCGCAAGCACGCTCGACCGTCGAAGAAATGCGGCAGAAATTTCCGGCAAACGACCTGACTGCGAAAACTTTAGTTGAAGCCGGAACGCTCGCGCGCGAAGCGAAAAACAAACCGGACGAAACTTATTTTTTGCAAACCGCCGTTTCCGCTTTCCCGAATTCAATCGTCGTCGCGCCCGCACAGTTTGAACTCGCTTGGGCGCAGCACGACGGCGGAAATTTTCAAACCTCTTCGCAAATGCTGACCGAACATCTGGCGCGATATGTCGCTAAGGATTCAACGAATCGAGGAAAGGCTGGCTACTGGGCGGCGCGCGATTCGGAACGCGCCGGAAAAACGGCTGAAGCCTGCGCGCTTTACGACGGCGTTTTATATCGCTATAACGCAAATTGGTATGGTTATCTCGCCGCGCAACGCATCGCAAATCTCAAGGCGCAAAATAAATGTCCGGCGAATCAGCAGTTTGCGGCTGATTCTCTCGTGCCGCGGGCGGTTGCGAATTTACGAGTTGTAACTGTTGCGCGCGAAACCGCAACGCAAAAGGAATTAGAACGCGCCCAAAAATCCGAGCAGCTTTCGACAATCGGGCTTTTCGATTGGGCGATTGACGAACTCAAGGAAGCGCAGAAAACCGCGCCGAACTCGCCTAAAGTAAATCTCGCGCTGGCAAAACATTTTCGTCTTAAAGAAGACAACACCAGCGCGCTCAAAGCTCTAGCGGCAAGCTATCCAGATTATTCGCAAATGTTTCCAGAAGAAATGGGACGCGAGGAATGGGATATTTTTTATCCGCTGACCAATTGGAACGATATTAAATTTTGGGCAAAGGCGCGCAGTCTCGACCCGTTTCAAGTCGCGGGTTTTATTCGTCAGGAAACGATTTTCAGCCCGCGCGCCAAATCCGGCGCCGACGCTTACGGCTTGATGCAGCTTCTCGTTCCGACGGCGCGCACGATTGCGAGAAAATATAATTCGACGACGACCGACATTTTCGCCGAAACGCTTTTCCAGCCCGCGCTTAATATCGAACTCGGCACAGCATATATCCGCGACCAATTCAATAAATTCGGGCGTGTCGAACTCGTCGCCGTCGCCTACAACGCCGGACCGAATCGCGTTCCGCAATGGCAGGCGAGTCTGCCGTTTGAAATGGACGAATTTGTCGAAGCGATTCCCTTCAAAGAAACAAAGGGCTACGTTCAAGGCATCATCAGAAATTCGGCGCAGTATCGCCGTCTTTACGACGACAACGGAAATTTCAAATCAAACGTCGGCGCGCGTCCTCTACGCAGTGAGATTGATTCCAAATCGCGCGAACAATTTACGGCTGAATTTCCCGATATTGCGATTGACGAAGGCAAAACTGAATAAAAAGAAAGGCGAATAGGACGCGGATGAACGCAGATTAAACGGATTTTCGCAGACAAATCAAAAATTATTTTTCGTATCCGCGTCAATCAGCTAAATCCGCATTCGTCCGTGTCCTATTACTTTAAAATCTTCTTATAAATTTTTCAAAATATAATCGAGAATCATTTGATTCAGATGTTTGACTTGCAAAGGATTTGAAACGCCGTGCCTTTGTGTCGGATAAACCATTAAATCAAATTGCTTGCCGGCTTTTTGCAGTTCATAGACAAACTGCATCGCGTTTTGCATATGAACGTTGTTGTCCATCGTCCCGTGAACGATTAAAATTCTGCCGTTTAAATTTTTCGCCGCACCGATGACCGACGATTTTTTGTAGCCGTTCGGATTATCTTTCGGCGTCTGCATATAACGCTCTGTGTAAATCGAATCATACAAAGACCAATCGCCGACTAAGCCGCCCGCGATTCCCATTTTCAAAATGTCGCTGTGCGTCATCGTGTAGCTCGTCATAAAACCGCCGAAGCTCCAGCCATACATTCCGATTCGACTCGGGTCGACGAACGATTGGGATTTCAGATAATTAAAACCGTCTGTTAAATCGCGCAATTCAAGTTCACCGAAATTTTCATAAACCGGACGCTCGGATTCGACGCCTTTACCGGACGCCGTGCGGTTGTCGCAAACCCAGATAACATAACCTTTCTCAGCTAATAGCTGCTTAAACATTCCAGCGTTTCCGCCCCACGAATTTCTCACTTGTGGTGCGTGCGGACCAGAATATGTAAAAGCCATTACAGGATATTTTTTCGACGAATCAAAATCCGGCGGCAAAATCATCATCGCTTCCATATTGAATCCGTCGCGCGTCTTGACATTCAAAAACTGCGGCTTGCCGAGTTTGTAATCTTTCAAAACGTCAATCGGATTTTCGTTCAAAACTTTTAGAAGCGTTCCGTCAGATTTGAAAAGGCGTGTTTGCGGCGGCGTATTAATGTCGCTCCAAGTATCTACAAACTGCGAAAAATTCGGCGAAAATTCCGCGCGGTGTGAACCTTCCATCTGTGAAAGTCTGGTCAAGCCACTGCCGTCAAGACGCACGCGATAAATATCGTCGGCAATCCAGCTATGTTCGCCGGCGGCGGAAAAATAAGCGTAGCCGTTTGGTTCGTCAACGCCGTAAAAATCGTGGACTTCCCATTTCCCGTCTGTGATTTGTTTGATAATTCCGCCGTTTTTATCAACGTGATAAAGATGCCGGAAACCGCTTCTGGCTGATTGCCAGACGAACGAGCCGTCTGTTAAATAAACCGGATTGTCTATAACTTCAACCCACGTCGGCGACGCTTCGCGCAGAATTGTTGTAATTTTGCCGCCTCCGACACTTGCCGCGTTTAAGTCTAGAAAAGTTTGCTCACGATTCTGCGCTTGAAAAACAACCGTTTGCGAATTGGGCGACCAAGCGACGCGAGAGATTAAAAAATCTTCCGGTTTATATTTTGACAAATCCACGAACTTTACAGCGTCGCCGAAACGCGCGACGCTGGCGGGAAGACGATTTCCGATTTTCGGAATTTTTGTAACGTTCGGCACAAGACTGTTTTTTGTAACGTCCGCGATTCCCAAAGTTACTAGCGGATTCGGGTCGCCAGCCTGCGGATAATCCGTGTCTTCGATACGCTGGTCGGTCGGAATATGGTCAACCAGCAGAAATTTCGGCACGGGATTTTCGTCCGTTCGCAGAAAAGCGATATATTTTGAATCGGGCGACCACCAATAACCGCGCTTATTGCCGCGCCCGTAGAGTTCTTCTTCGTAAACCCAATCGAGATAACCGTTGAGAATTTTTTCGCCGCCGTCGCGCGTCAATTGTTTTTCTCGTCCTGTCGCAACATCGACAACGAAAAGATTCATCCCGCGCACAAAGCTGACCATTTTTCCGTCTGGCGAAAAAGCGGGTTCTAGTTCTTCGTCCGCGCTGTTTGTAAGACGTTTTGCCGCGCCGCTCGTCAAATTGTAAAGATATAAATCGTTGCCGGACGAGATAATCGCCGCCGTTTCAGTATTGTTTAATGTTTCGAGCGGTTGGCTGGAAATTTGATTTACCTGTTCGGCTTTGACGCCGAGAGGCAGAAGCGCTTCTTCGAGTTTAGATTTGTCGTAAAACGGAATTGCTTCGCCCGTCTGCGCGTTAAAACGGTAAACTTCCGCGCCATTTTTTCCGGCTCTAACCTGCCGCAGCGAGCCGTCCTTGTTCCAGCGCAAATTCATCGAAGTGCCACCGAAGGCAACGCGCGTCGCGCGGTCGCCGTAAATCTCGTCAATGGTAAGAAGTTTTTCCTGCGCCTGTGCAACGGCGGAAAAAACAAAAAGCGCAATAAAAAGCCGGTAAATTTTTTTCATTATTTTATTTGTAAAAGACGCGCCGAGAAGCGCGAGAAAATTATGTCTTTATTACACGCAATCATAAACGAAAAGGTTTCATCGCACTAAATCGACAATGAAAAAAGCAGCCGCAAATTTACGGCTGCTTTAACTGGAAAATTATTTTGGATTTACCTCAAGGAATTGATATAGAACCGTCGTCAACGGTAACAAGATCGTGCGGAAGATATTTATTCAGATAAGGCTCAAGCGTTGCAAAATCAAATGGTTTATTAATTAAACCGTCGCAACCGGCTTCGAGTGCCTGACTGTAATAAGAATCGCCGTAAGCTGAAATCGCAATTATTGGCGTTTTCGCTCCGTCCTGTAGTCCTTTAATAACTCTTGTGGCGGCTAAACCGTCCATAGTCGGCAATGCCAAATCCATAAGAATCAGATCTGGATGTCCATATTGAGCAAGTTTAACTGCCTCCTCCCCGTTGTTGGCTTCGAGAACTTGATAACCGTAACTTTCTATTAACGATTTCAAAAAGCTGCGCGAATCCGTGTAATCTTCGACAATTAATACTTTCTTATTCATAATTTTGTTAAATTGTGTTGTAAATTGATGCATAATGTTGTAACCAACTTATGCCGCTTCTTGTTTAGCAATTTCAGTGCCAAATAAATTAAACGCCATATATTCAAAGAGCGCTGCCGGATTTGTCTATAAATTTGAAATTTTCTGTGGCGTGTGCTTGCTGGCGGATAAACGGTAGTGAATTGTTTTGTCGAAAGTTTCTTGATTATGTATATTTTCTCGAATAGAATCGCGGTAACCTTTTATTTTCCAGTTTATTTTTTTCTGAAAGCCAATGCCCGAAACCGGAGAACAACTCGGACATTATCGCCTCGTATCTCGAATCGGTGCGGGCGGGATGGGCGAAGTCTTTCTGGCTGAAGATACGAGTCTTGACCGCAAAGTCGCCATTAAATTTCTGAAAGAAGAATTTAGCCTCGACGCCAGTAAATTGAGCCGTTTTATTCGTGAGGCAAAAGCCGCCTCGGCATTGAATCATCCGAATATTTTGACTGTCTATGAAATCGGCGAGGTTGAAAACAAAAACTACCTCGTCACGGAATTTATCGAAGGCGCGACGCTCCGCATTTATCTCTCGCCTCAGGAAAGATTGCCGCTGCTTAAAGTGTTGAAAATCGCCATCCAGGTTTGCGAAGCCCTCGCCGCCGCGCATAGGGCTGGAATCGTCCACCGCGATGT
This sequence comes from Acidobacteriota bacterium, assembly GCA_030948995.1. Taxonomy (GTDB): domain Bacteria; phylum Acidobacteriota; class Blastocatellia; order Pyrinomonadales; family Pyrinomonadaceae. The sequence goes on along the minus strand of JALYZF010000001.1, from coordinate 31,154 downwards.
CAAGCCCGAAAACATAATGATTCGTGAAGATGGTTACGCCAAAGTTTTAGATTTCGGGTTGGCGAAACTGACGGAAAAAAAGAACCCGCTGCTGCCGTTGCCGCCGCCAGCAACAGAGGTGGAAGCTTCAACCGCCACGATTCCCGGAATGATTTTGGGAACAGTTTGGTATATGTCGCCAGAACAGGCTCGCGGGAAAGAAATTGATGCCCGCACAGACATTTGGAGTTTCGGCGTCGTCTTGTATGAAATGTTGGCTGGCAAAGCTCCCTTCATGGGTGAAACCTTCAATCACACGGTGGTGGCGATTCTGGAAAAAGCACCACCGCGGCTGGAAAATGTGCCGGGCGAATTGCAGAGAATCGTCCGCAAAGCCTTAACCAAAGATAAAGAAATGCGCTATCAAACGGCGTATGATTTGCTGATTGATTTGAAAAATCTGGAAAGGACTTTAGACATCCAGGACGAATTAGAGCGTTCCTACGGTGACAGCAGTAGAAGCCGGATTCAAAAGGCGAGAATCATTCAGGAAACGGCAACCCGGTTTTATCCAGAAAATGAAGGCGAAAAGACGAAAAGTGAGACAGAGGCGCGTCCAACCGCGCCCGTAGGTGATGTCAATGGCAGCAGCAGACTTTCGTTGTATTGGAAAACGGCTCTCTCGCTGCTCGCCGTCGCCCTCATTGCTTCAGGTATATGGTTGTATCACGGCAGCGGCAGCGGACGAACAAAAGAGGAGACAGCCGGCGGCGCGGGCTTGCTCAAATCAATCGGCATCACGAGCTGGAGCAGTGGTCAGAACGAATCAAATGTCGAGGCGAAATTTTCTCCCGACGCGAAAATGATTGCGTTTAGTTCCGCACGCTCCGGGACGACCGAAATTTGGGTTAAACCGACCGTCGGCGGCGATTCGATTCAGGTAACGAAAAACGGATTTTACAACCAGTATCCCGTCTGGTCGGCGAACGGTCAGGAAATCGCTTTTTTTTCAAACCGGGGAAGTAAGGGCGGAATTTGGCGAGCATCTTTTACAGGCGGAGAACAAAGTAAAATTACTGCCGATATTAACGACGTAGCCATTTTGCGCTACTGGGCGCCAAGCGGGAAAATCTATTTTGAAAGCGGCTCTGAGCTTTTCGTCGTGGACGAAAAGTCAGGCGAAACAAAGCGTTTGACCGACTTTAAAACTCGCGGGCTTCAGCCGCGCGTCCTTGAAATCTCGCCGGATGAATCAAAAATCGCGTTTTCAATCAAGGAAAACGATGTCTATAAAATTAAAGTCAAGCGCCTCGATTCAGAGCAATTCGTTGAAATCGCCTCTTCTAAAGACCAGATTGCTTATCTGGCTTGGCATCCAAACGGCAGAGACTTAATTTTCAGCGCCACGGTTGACGGAACATATCAAATCTTCCAAGCATCGACAAGCGGCGCAGCGGAAACTCTGATTCAGCTTTCAACCGGCGACTTGGATTCTCTGGTCGAAGATGTCTCAAGCGACGGAAACCGGATACTTTATTGGTCGCAAAACGAGAATTCGGATTTGTGGATGGTCAACGTCGAGGACGGACGCGAATCGTTGCTGGCTGATAGTATGGCGTCCGAATACTGGGCTGCCGTCTCGCCCGACAGAAAATCAGTTGCGTATCAATCGGTAACCAAAGCTAACCGTCCTTTCAGCGGCTCGATTAACGTCAAACCCATCTCCGACAAGGCGACGACAGCGCCGCTAACCGTTTCAGCAAATGGATTTTCTCCCGTCTGGTCGAAGGATAATTCTTGGATTGCGTTTTTCAGGCGGACGGAAAAAGACCTGGAAGTTTGGCGCGTCGAATCAAACGGCGGCGATGCCCGAAAACTCGCCTCCGGCGGCGTTCAATCGCTGCCATATATGACAATGCCGTATTTAAAAACGGGCATCAATCAACTGATTTCTCCGCCAAACAGTAGCGGCGACGGTATCGCCTACGCCGCAAAAAGAGACGGCAAATCGAATATTTGGCTGGTGACGCCCGATGGGCTGCGCGACGCGCCGCTGACCAGCAACGAAGATGCAGCCGAATTACTGTGCTGTCCGGCTTGGACGCCCGACGGCAAGTATTTCGTCGTCTCGTCAACCTATAATTCGTCGACGCGCCCAAATACCAATCGCCTGTGGCTTTACGCAGCCGACAACTCCGAAAAGAAAATGATTTACGAATCCCGGGAAAAATTCAGATTCTTGGGAATCGGAAACGGAGGAAAAGATGCCGTGATTGCGATTCTCCCAGATTCAAATATCTCCACGCCGACGCTTGACTCAATTTATTTAAATTTGGTGTCGCTCGAAACCGGCGCGAATTTGCGTGTCAATACCTTAAACAATGCGTATTCTCACAATATCCATTTATCGCCGGACGGAAAAGCGATTGCTTTTGTCACGCGAAGGGAAAATGTTTCTGAAGTTTGGGTTGTTCCGGTCAGCAGCAGCAGCAGCAACGCGCAACCGCGAAAGATAATCACCGAGAATAATCCGAAAGTGTTTATCTCAAGTCTTTCCTGGTCACCGGACGGGAAATCAATTGTCTTTGGAAAGCAGTCTCAAAACAGTCTGCTCTCAATGTTAATCAAATAAAGAGGAGAAAGGAGAAAAAATATGAAAAAACAATTAATTATCACTGCATTGCTCATCGTTTTGTTGGCGGCTGTTCTAATCAACCTGTCTTGCAACGGAACAACAACGCCGACGAATAATACAACGGTGAACAACAACGACAGCATAGCAAACAAGGACAGCAATTCAGCTCAAAACAACACCGAGGAGAGTATATTAGTTAGCACTAATCCCGATTGCAGCGGAAACGAAACCGAGAAACACGATAAAATCAAAAATGGCGTTGAGTATAATATCCGTCAACACACAAATTTGAAAAACCAATATGATATGGCGAATAATTTCCATTTTGAACCCGTCGTCGAAACCAACGGCGATGCCGCATTGTATATTTGGGGCAAAATCTACATCACATCCCATAAAGATATGGACGACTTTCATAAAACCTTTAAATATTATAGAAAACAAGGTTGTGTAAAAAGAATCGTTTTTGGACCGCCTCCGACAATTCCGCTAGCGACGCCAGATTCGAATAATAAGATATTGTCAGCAGGATTTGAGATTGTAGCTTGCGAAGACCCGAATCATCTTTGTTCTGACGGGTCGTGTAAAGAGGATTGCAATGGAAACGTTAGTATTAGTAATACGAATGTAAATATGAGGTCAAACACGAATACGAATTCAAATTCAAACACGAATACAAATACGAATTCGAGCGCAAACAGGAAAAAATGACTTTAATGTAGATTAGGGGCGGCGGAAAATCCGCTTGGTTGAGGCAGCTTTAAGAGGAAAGAATTGTGTCCGAACGAAGTTTGAAATTTCCGGGCTCGTCACGTTTTCCTCGATTATCCATTGAATTGATTTCAATTAAATTAAGTGCCGCATAAACTTAAATATTTGCGGCACTTTTTGATTTTGAAAGATTTGCCCTCGGTAGGATTTGAACCTACAGCCAACAGATTATGAGTCTGCTGCTCTAACCGTTGAGCTACAAGGGCGCGTTTCCTTTACAGTTTAGATAAAAAAGCGATGCGCCGCAAATGGCGAAAACCTTAAGCACTAAACTCAAATTAAAATTTTATTAGTTTAACCATCCTGGTCAAATTTCGGCGGCATCGGCGGCGCAACTGAAATCTTATTTTGTGGAGATTTGGAAACGTGTTTTATTATTAGCCAAATTCCAACTAAATTTAAAACCAGAATAATTATATCGACAATCAAGCCATATTTACCATAAATTTTATCAATGTCTCTAGGTGATCCTTTTAGTGTTATTATAAAAGTGACCAAAGTTGCCGCAATCAGTAAGGGCAAAACGAATTGAAAAACAATGCCGACCGCCAAATTTATAAAAATCCATCTAGTCGCGTTATGATTATTGTTTTTTGCCGCTCTGTAAATATAACAGCTTGTAACGACCACAAAGACGCAGCCTAAAGTAGTAATCGTATTGCCGCTTAAACTCATTAAATCTTTTAAACTAATTTGATAAATCAAATTTCGGCTTTTTGCTGCTTACTTTATTATAACTACCGTCAGCGGAAACATTGTGTCCGAAACCGCACTCGGCGTCCGTGCCGATCTGCGTAACTTTGAGGCGACCGCGCGTGAGGAATTTTAAGGTGATTGTGCATTCTTCCGTATCCTCGGGCGTAAAAGTCGCCTCATCGCCCGCAATCTGCGCTTCGCCCATCGCTTGACCCATATTCGCCGTTGCTTCGCCGTTTGCCGTTTTGTATGGATAAACGCCCGAAAAAGCTATCTTCAATTTGCCCTGCCCAAGTGCCAGAATACTAAATTCGCTTCCCGACGCTTTTTCGCGGAACGTTCCGGTAACTTCCGCGCCGCTCACGGCTCTTCTCGTTTGAGCGCGCGTTTTAATTTCCGTAATAAAAAAGAAAACAGATAGAAGAAGACCGCAGAATATCAATATTTTTTTCATTGTTTTTACCGAGCTATTCTAAAAATTTTAATTAAACTCTTTGTTTTAACCGTGCAATCTGCTATATTTTGCCCAATTCATTTCAAAACGCAAGGAAAATTTCAACAATTATGAGTTCAACGGCGGAATCAATTAACGACTCGACTACAGACCACAGCTTTTTCGGACATCCGCGCGGGCTGTCCACGCTCTTTTTTACGGAGATGTGGGAACGCTTCAGTTTTTACGGGCTGCGCGCGATTCTGTTTTTGTATATGACGACTGCCGTTGCGAAGGGCGGTCTCGGCTGGACTGAAGAATATGCTGGACCTGTTTACGGTTTATACGCGGCGAGTGTGTATTTTCTGCCGCTCATCGGCGGCTGGCTCGCCGACCGATTTATCGGCGCGAAACGCGCGACGTTCGTAGGCGGCATCATTATTATGTTCGGGCATTTTTCGCTTGCCGTGCCGACGATTCAAACTTTTTATCTCGGTCTCGTTTTGGTTGCAGTCGGAACGGGTTTTCTGAAATCGAATATCAGCGCGATGGTCGGCGAACTTTACAGCGAAACTGACGCGCGCCGCGACGCCGGATTTTCGGTTTTTTATATGGGCATCAATCTCGGTGCGCTTTTTTCGCCGCTCGTCTGCGGATTTTTGGCTCAGAGCGACCGATTTAAAAACTTTATCGGCGGTTTCGGCTTTGACGCCAATAGCAGTTGGCATTTCGGCTTTGCGGCGGCTGGCGTCGGAATGTTTTTCGGTTTGCTGCAATACGTTCTGGGCAAAAAAAATATAGAAAACGTCGGCTTGCCACCATCGGAAAATCCGAGACTTGCGGACGAAGCGAAAACGTCGAATTTCAGCCCGAAATATCTGACGCAAATGGCGGTCGTCATCGCGACGGCGGTTATAATCGTCGTCGCATCGGCTTTCGTTTACGACGCGGAGACGGCGATTACAAAGTTTCTGACGCCGATTGTCGTCCTCGCTGGTTTGATTGCAGTAATTTTAACCGGAATGCAGGACAAACTTTCCGCTGACGAATGGAAACGCATCGGCGTGATTATAATTTTATTCGCTTTCTCGACGCTTTTTTGGCTGGGTTTCGAGCAGGCAAGCACAAGTCTGAACGCTTTCGCCGAAAAGTTGACGGTTACGAATTTTTTCGGTTTTGAGTTTCCGTCAAGTTTTCTACAGTCGGTCAATCCGTTTCTGCTCGTCGTTTTCGCGCCGGTCTTAGCCTGGATTTGGCTCAAACTCGGAGACCGTCAGCCGTCCGACTCGATAAAATTTGCCATCGGTTTAGTGTTCGGCGGTCTCGGATTTGTCGTAGTGGCTTATGCGTCGTCGCTTTTAGGCGCTGACCCGGAAAATGTTTTCTCCAGCAAAGTTACTTTCTGGTGGCTGGTTTTGGTTTACTTCTGTCACACAATCGGCGAGCTTTGCCTTAGTCCGGTCGGATTGAGTTCGATGACTAAGCTCGCGCCCGCGAGAATGGTTTCTTTAATGCTCGGCGTATGGTTTCTCTCGATTTCGCTCGGCGACTATATCGCCGGTCGAATTGCCGGAAAATTCGTTCCCGATTCGGCGATTCTGACGGGAATATTCTCGAAAGTGGCAATGATTATGATTGGCGGCGGAATTCTTCTGGCGCTGATTTCACCGTTTGTGAAAAAACTTTATTCAAAACAGCCGGCGGAAGTTCCCATCCAGCCGTAAATATTAAATTAATCAATAAATAAAAAGGGCGCGGGCAAAATGTCCACGCTTTTTTATTTATTGATTGGCGGTTACAGAAATGCATTCTCATTTTCGGCAAAATTTATCTTCTCGCTCGAAGAAATTTCCGAATTGATTTTCTGAATTGAATGCACGCGCCATTTTTCGTCGCGCTGTGGAAAATCCGTGCGAAAATGACCGCCGCGAGATTCCTCACGCCACAGCGCGGCACGAGCGACGAGCGTTGCGACCGTCACGAAATTCCGCGAAGAAGTTCCCAAATTTGCAGCGGAAATTTGTTCAAGTTCGCGCAGTGCGCGTCTGAGCGAATCGGCGTCGCGCAAAATTCCGACCCGTTCCCACATCAGACGCTTGACGCGCTTTTTGACCGCCGTCGAAATCTCGTTTGATTTTGGATTTTCAATTTTTGATTTTCGATTCTCCGATTCGTAATTCGTAATTTGTAATTCGTAATTATCTTTAATCATCGCTTTGCCTGCGCGCGCGCCGAAAACCAAACCTTCAAGAAGCGAGTTTGACGCTAAACGGTTTGCCCCGTGAACGCCAGTGCAGGTAACTTCGCCCGCGCCGTAAAGACCCTGAATGCTCGTTCGCCCATGCAAATCCGTCCGCACGCCGCCCATACAATAATGCGAAGCAGGCGAGACGGGCAGCAAATCGGTCGCAATATTCAAATTATAAAATTTGCACGTTTCATAAATTTTCGGAAACCGTTCTTTCAGAAAATTTTCATCAAGAGCGGTCATATCGAGAAAAACGTTGCGCGTTCCCGTGCGGCGCATTTCCGCGACAATCGAGCGCGAAACGATGTCGCGCGGCGCAAGTTCTAAACGCTCGTCATAGCGTTGCATAAATCGTTCGCCTTGTTTGTTACGCAAAACGCCGCCTTCACCGCGCATTGCTTCACTCAATAAAAACCTCGGCGCATTTTCCAGACTTAAAGCCGTCGGGTGAAACTGAACGAATTCCATATCCGCCATTTCCGCGCCCGCCAAATATGCCATCGCCATGCCGTCGCCGGTCGCAACCGTTGGATTTGTCGTGTGCAAATAAAGCTGTCCCGCGCCGCCTGTGCAAAGAATTACGGCGCGAGCAAAAATCTCACGCGGAGCGCGCAAAATCGGGTCTAAGAAGCGCACGCCGACACATCTCGCGTCCTCGACAATCAAACTTTCCGTATTGGCGAACGGCATCAAAATGATATTCTTTTCAGCCCGCGCTCGCGCCACCAAAGCGCGAACGATTTCTTTTCCCGTAGAATCGCCGTGCGCGTGCAAAATCCGTCGGCGCGAATGCGCGGCTTCCTGCGTGAAAATTAATTTGCCGCCTTCGCGGTCGAATTCAGTTCCCCAATTTATCAGTTCCTGAATATAATGCGTGCCGTCGGCAACAAGAATTTCAACGGCTTCTTCGTCGCAAAGTCCCGCGCCCGCAATTAAAGTGTCTTCTTCGTGAAGCTCGGCGTTGTCGTCATCCGAGAGAACCACCGCGACGCCGCCCTGCGCGTATTCGGTGTTCGACTCCTGCGTTTTATCTTTGGTTAAAACAGTAACCCTTGCACCACTTTTAGCCAGTTCGATTGCCGAGCGAAGTCCGGCAATGCCGCTACCGATAACGACAAAATCAGTTTCAATTGACATAAGAGAAGATTAGCTTTAACCGCCGCATTAGTTCAAATTGCGTAGCAAAAAAGTTTTTACAATTATTCCGCTTGACATCTACGAAATCTTTCGTATAAGGTTAATGTGAAGATGATCGTAAGGAGTAAAAATGAAAAAACCGAATTACTTTGTTTTCGGAATATTAATTTTAATTTATTGTGCTTATGCTTTCGGACAAAAACGGGAAGTAGCAATTACCTTTGACGACCTGCCCGCCGCCGGACGGTCGCGCAATTATGATGCAAAAGTTATCAAGGAGATGACGGCGAAACTATTGCGAACATTTACTTCTTATAATATTTCCGCAGTCGGATTCGTCAATGAAAAAGGTCTTTATCAAAAGACCGGAGAAGTGGACGAGCGAATTGCTGCCTTTCAAATGTGGCTCGATGCCGGTCAGGAATTAGGTAATCATACGTTCTCGCATGTATCGTTCAATAGAACCCCGCTTGCCGCATACGAAGAAGATGTTATTCGCGGCGAGACGGTTACAAGAATGCTGCTTGAGAAGAAAGGAATGAAGCTGCGTTACTTTCGCTATCCTTTCTTTTTTACCGGCGCGACTGCCGAAAATAAAAAAGCGTTCGAGGAATTTCTGGCGCGGCGCGGTTACACGAATGCTCCGGCGACGATTGATAATCAGGATTATTTATTTGCCGACGTATATGCTAAGGCGCTTGAGAAAGGCGATAAGGAAACTGCCGGGCGCGTCGGCGAGGCGTATGTCTCGTATATGGAAAAAATGTTGGAGTTTTACGAGAAATTGTCAATTGATTTGTTTGGTCGTGAGATTCCGCAAGTGTTTTACATTCATGACAGTCCGCTCAATAGCGATTATTTTGACGCGCTTGCTCAAATGATGAAAAAAAGAGGCTATAGTTTTGTGAGGCTGGAGCAGGTTTTGAAAGATAAGGCTTACAGTCATCCAGACAACTACGTCGGTGAGAAAGGTATCTCGTGGCTTCAAAGATGGGCGTTTACCGAAGGAAAAGGTTTCCGAGCCGAACCGGACGTGCCTGAATTTGTAAAAAAATTATCTGAAGTAAATTAGTTTAATAAGAACAGGAAAAATAAATGTCTAAACAAAATCCGAATAAGCCGACTGCCGCCGAACTAGAGATTCTTTCCGTTTTATGGGAACGCGAAGCGGCGACCGTCAAAGAAGTCCACGAAATATTGAATCAAAATAAACCGACGACTTATACGACCGTTTTAAAGTTTTTGCAGATTATGACGGAGAAGGGATTAGTCGAACGCGATGTTGCGGGCAAAGCGCACATTTATCGCGCGAAGTTGCCGCAAGAGCAGACGCAGAAAAATCTCGTGTCCGATTTGCTTGAAAAAGCGTTTCGCGGCTCGGCGCTAAAACTCGTGCAGCACGTTTTGGAAGCAAAACCGGCAAGCGCCGAAGACTTAAAAGCGATTCGCCGGATGATTAGCGAAGCCGAGAAAAAAGGAGAAACAAAATGAACTTAGAAATCTTAAAAAATTCGCCACTCATCGAAAATCTCGGCTGGACGCTCGTTTCTTCAATCTGGCAGATTGGTTTAATCGCGCTGGTTTTAAGTTTGGTTCTGCATTTTTTCAAAAATTTTTCAGCAAACGCCCGATATTTGCTAGCCGTTGCCGCCATTGGTTTGACGCTCTGTTTGCCGCTTGCCACGTTTGTCTGGCTAGTGAATGATTCGGCGCGCAATCAGTTTTCAAATAAAACTTACGAAACGGAAAACGCAGATTTTATAAAAGCCAAAACGCAGATTACGGACAATCGCGCGCTTTCGGTAGAAAACAAAAGGCAAGTTACAAACGCCGCGAAGGAAAACGCTTTTTTCTCACTTGAAAATCTACAGGAAAATTTCAAAACAAATCTTACGTCCATTTTGCCAATGCTAGTTGGCTTATGGATTTTCGGCGTCGGTATTTTTACGTTTCGACTTACGGGCGGCGTCTGGCAATTGCATAAATATAAAACGCGCGAAATTCTTGCGGCAGAAGCTGTTTGGCAAAGAAAATTTGTGACACTTTGCTTACGTTTGAAAATTACGCAAACCGTTAAATTGTTGCAATCGAACCGAATTAAAACGCCGATTGTCATCGGCTGGCTCAAACCCGTCGTTTTAATTCCGGCAAGCGTCTTTTTGCAGCTGAATCCGCAGGAACTCGAAACGATACTCGCGCACGAGCTTCTACACATTCGTCGCCACGACAATTTTGTGAACGTCGCGCAGAGCTTTATAGAAATTTTATTTTTCTATCATCCGTGCGGATGGTGGATTTCAGCCGTCGTCCGGCGCGAACGCGAGTTTGCGTGCGACGAAGCGGTCTTGAAAATGTTGGACAGCCCGCGTTCGGTTTATGCAAACGCGCTGGCTAATCTAGAGGAAATTCGTCTGTTGACGAAAAAGGCGTTGCCGCCGGTTTCAATGGCGGCAACCGGAGGAAAATTAATGCAAAGAATTGAAAGAATTTTACAAAAAAATACCGAGAAGCAATTGAATTCCAAACATTCGCTTTGGTCGGCTGGTTTGGCTCTGCTGCTTTTCTCGGTAATTCTGACAAGTGTATTTTCGACCCAAACGAGTGTTCCTGTCAATGCCCAAACGAAAATAAAAGATAAAAAAATGGCGGTCGGTTTCGTTTCGATTCCGCCAGTTGACAGAATGAGCGAACCGCCGAAAGATGCAGACGCGACAGCACGATTGATGATTGCGAACTTGAAAGCGCACAAAGTTCCGGCAATCGGATTCGTTCAGGGCGGAATGATTTCCGACGGCGAAAAACTTTACCCGGTTCGTGCAAATATCGTCCGCTTGTGGCGCGACGCCGGTTTAGAAATCGGCATCGGCGGCTATAAGCACATCTGGTTTTACGACACGCCGTATCAAGATTACGTTGCTAACACCGAAAAGAATGAACGAGTCGTCAAACAGATTTTGGCTGAAAAAAATCTGCCCTTGCGATATTTCAGTTACCCGTTTTTGAATACGGGAAGAACCCTCGAAGACAAAACGCGATTTGAAGACTGGCTGGCGACGCGCGGACTTCGTTCGGTTAAATATACTTTCGACAATCAGGAATGGATGTATTCATACGCATACGACGTAGCGCGCAAAGACAACGACGTGAATACGATGAAGGAAATCCAAGCCGAATTTGTCGATTATATGACGAAAATGACCGACCATTACGAAGCGTATTCGCAGGAGATGTTCGGGCGCGACATCGCGCAAACGCTTGTGCTGACGCCGAGCCGACTTGTCGCCGACAGCTTCGACGAAGTTTTCGGAATGCTGCAGACGCGCGGTTATAAATTCGTTTCGATGGACGAAGCGCAAAAAGACGCGGCTTACCAGACGGAAGAAAAATTTGTTGACAGCCAATCGGGAATTTCTTGGTTTGAACGCTGGCAGATGGCGCAGGGTAAAAAATTAAGAGACGAGCCTAAGGTTGCCGCCGACGTCGAAAAAATCTGGAATGAAAAGAAGAAATAAATTTCAGTAAAAATTTAGAAAAGTCTTTGCATTTACTGCAAAGGCTTTTCTTTACTGTTCAGTTAGTTGATTCATAACTTTTTTCTTACCGGTTTCCTGTGCAATCCTCACGGCTTCCGCCATTTTTCCTTTCGGCACAGTTCCGCGCAAAGTTACTGTTGTATTGGTTGCTTCGACCGAAATATTAAATAATCCCTTTTCAACTAAAGCGCTCTGCACCGAGTTTAATACTTCGTAATCCATTGTTTCGGCTTTGGCTTCAAAAGGTTGTGGAGAATCTATAACTACCGCCTGATTTCTTTCAATCTGCGGCGCGTCAAAATCTGCAATATTTTTCCAGAAAATTATTAAACTTCCGTCCGTATCTTTTCGATAAACTTTAAAGGCGACAAGAACGTCCGAACTGCCAAAATTCAACGAGCGCAATAAGTATGCGTGTCCGACAACGCTTGGAACGCGGTCTTTGTATAAAATGCCGTTAGACTCATAGTTTCTCGATTTGCTCTGCTCGATTCTGATTTCAGGTTCATTTGTTGGCGGCTTGTAACCGGCAAGAAAACTTGCTTCGGTCGTTTCTTTTGAAACCGTTGCAAGCGGAACGTCGCCTAAATCGTAAATAAAACCGTAATCCGCGCCCGCGAAACCGACGCTCAAATAATTTTGCGACAATTCAATGTCCGAACCATTTCCGTATTTAGATGTTTTTTGCGAGAAAGAATAATATGCACCACCGCCGCGAATTGTCATTTTGCCGTCATATTTTTCTCGCGGCATAAGCCGGAAAACGCTTAAACCTTCGGTTTGCGCTTGTTTGAAATCTTTCGCGTCGGGTGCGAGAACATCCTTTTCCAATATTTTAATTTGCTTATTCAGCTCATCGATTTTTTGCAATTTTTGAGCGCGCGTCAATTCCTGCGCGTTTACGGCTAAACCAAAAAATAAAATAAGAATCAAACTGTTAAATACGAAACGCATATATTCTCCTTAAAAGAAAAAGCACTTTGGAATTGTTAGCGCAATACAAACAAACCAAAGTGCCTGAAGAATCTTTATCCTGTGCAAAACCGATTTATCCTTGCGGAATCGTCAGTTCCTGTCCGGGATGGATTTTGTCCGGGTCGCTGAGTTTGTCGCGGTTGGCTTCAAAAATTTTCTGCCAACTGACGCCGTGATGCGAACCGATTTTGCTTAAAGTATCGCCGGCTTGCACCGTGTAGGTCGAACCTGATCCGCCTGAAGATGATGTACCGGCGTCGCCTTCGGGCGCGGAAATGTTCATTACCACGTCACCCGAACGATAATCCGGGTCGATGCGTCCGTATTCGTCCCAAAGCTGTTGTTTGGCTTGCGCGCTTCCGGCAACGCCGTCAATATGCAGTGCATTGTCTTCTTCCACAACGCTCAAACCGGAGATTCCGAGTTGATTTGCCATGTCAATCAGCGATTGATATTTTTCCATTAAAGCCATTTCTTAATTTCCTCCCTTTTTCTTACTTTATTACTTAGGACTTAGTTGATTATTAACCGCTTTCTTTCCAGATTCTTGTGCAACTCGAACCGCTTGCGCCATTTTGTCTTTGGGAACAGAGCCGCGAAGAGTTACGCCGGAAGTAGTTGCTTCAACCGTAACGCCGGTAATTCCCGCTTTGGTAAGCGCAGATTCAACCGTCGCCTTCGTCGCCATATCCATCGCCGGCGCGGTCGTCGCGCTTGTCATCGGTGTTGAAGCCGTCATCGCCGTATTTGTATTGGTATTCAAAACCGCAGTGTTGTTAGTCGCGCTTTTACAACCGACCGAACTGAATGCCGCTGTCAGACCGACAATTGCTAAAAATTTAAATTTCATTGTTTCCTCCTGAAAACTTTCTGCATTAATTAAAATCGTAAATCTCGAACCGCAAGCGCAAAAGTATTTTATTTCCTACTTTTTACCACGAATTTTTCCGACCTATTTCAGAAAAATCGCCCGTCTTTTGATTCGTCAAAACAGTCTAAATCATTTCCTGAAATATTTCATTTATTTTTTTACCGAAAACACTTCTTCGGCGATTTTTTTTGCAATCTCGAACGAAGTCAAATCCGGTCGGACGACAAAATGCCAATCTGCCAGACAATAAAATTCCTGCCGTTCGTTAAATAGCTGTCGCGCCTGCGTTTTATTTCTTGCGAGCGGACGCACGCGCTTTGAAACCGAGATATTGCGCCAACAATGCTCAAAAGAAGATTCGAGCCAGACGGTTGTCCAATCGTGCTGTTTGATAATGCGACGGTTTTCTTCAATCGTCCACGCGCCGCCGCCGAGCGCGATAATCTGCGCTTCACCGTCGGCTAAAATTTTAGACAAATTGACGGTTTCGATTCGGCGAAAATGCTTCTCGCCGTGTGTTTGAATAATTTCGGCAATCGTCCGCCGTTCGCTGTCTTCGATAACGGCGTCGAGGTCGATTTTTTTGCATTTGAGAATGAAGGCGAGAAAGCGGGCGACAGTCGATTTACCGACGCCCATAAAACCCGTGAGTATAATTTTTTGATTCGCCGCACTGTCGCTCATCAAAAATTAATTTAACACAAAATTCGGATTATAAATTATTATTCGGTCGAGCCGGTCAATTGGATTATTTTATAATTTGACCCAGCGTTTGAAAAAATTCTGGAAACGAAACGGCGGCGCATTCAGCGTCAAGGATTTCGGTTTCGCCTTCGGCAAAAAGCGCGGCGACCGCAAACGCCATCGCAATCCGGTGGTCGCCGAATGAATCAACACGCGCGCCTTTGAGATTGGATTTTTCAACCCGAAAGCCATCGGCGAATTCCTCGATGCTCGCGTTCATTCCTCTTAAATTTTCGACAATCGCCGCGATTCTGTCCGATTCTTTAACGCGCAATTCCTGCGCCCCGCGAATTTCCAAGCCGTTTTCAAGCTGCGTTCCGAAAATTGCCAGAATCGGAATCTCATCAATTAAATTAGCGATAAGGTCGCCGTCAATTTTATTTATTTTAACTTTCGGCACAAGATTTCCGCTGCCGCGCACGAGCAAATCGCCGACCGTTTCATTGCAAACTTTTTCTGTTTTCAAAATTTCGATGTCTGCGCCAAGCCCTCGCAAAACTTCGACAATCGCTGTGCGCGTCGGATTTAACCCGACATTTTTGATAACAATTTCCGAGTTTTTCAAACAAGCCGCCGCGACAATAAAAAACGCTGCCGAAGAAATATCCGAAGGAATTAGCAAATCTTTTGCAGCGAGACGCGAGCGACCGTCAATGGAAATTTCCTGCACAAAACCGTCTTTAACTTCGATAAAATTTTCTTCTATTTCCGCGCCCAAAAATTCCAGCATCAATTCTGTGTGATTTCTGGAATTCGGTTTTCGGTCTTTAGATTTTGGACTTTGGATTTTGGATTTTCCGTCGGCATTTAATCCTGCGAGCAGAACGCAGGATTTAACCTGTGCGCTTGGAATCGGCAAATCATAAATAATTGAACTAAGCGCATTTGTGCCATAAATTTTTAGCGGCGCGCCGCCCGTTTCCGATTCAATTCGCGCGCGCATTTTCGACAAAGGCTCGATGACGCGGCGCATCGGGCGTTTTCGCAAAGAATCGTCGCCCGTTAAAACCGAATCGAAATTTTGTCCCGCCAAAACGCCCGCTAAAAGGCGCATCGTCGTGCCGCTGTTGCCGCAATCCAATTGTTCAATCGGCTTTTGAAAACCCTTTTTGCCGACGCCTTTTATAAAAACGGTCGAATTTTCGCGGCGGATTTCAACGCCCAAATCCTGTAAACATTTCAAGGTCGAAGCGCAATCCGCGCCGCTCGCAAAATTTTCGATGCGAGTGTCGCCCGTCGCCATTGCCGACAGAATCGCGGCGCGATGCGAAATTGATTTGTCGCCGGGCAGATTTATCGTTCCATTAAGAGAATTGGCGGGCTGGATTTTCATAACAATAAAACCGAAAACAAGCGGAAATGTTTCAATTTTGCTTTTTACTTTTTACCTTTTCCGTTTTGATGTCGGAAAAAGCAATGTCGTAAATGGCGTATTTTTCCCAATCTTTATAATCGAAATGCCACCACTCGTTTTTATTGACGATGAAACCTTCGGCTTCCATCAATTGTCTGAGCATATCGCGGTTTTTTGTCTGCTGCTCGGTCGCGCCTTTATAATCGGGCGAAGCGCGCTCGGTAAACTCGTCGAAATCCGACGGCATATCAATCAGCTTTCCGGTTCGTAAATCATAAATGCTCAAATCAACCGCGCAGCCGCGATTATGGCGCGAGCCTGTCGCCGGATTCGCCACGAATTTTCGCTTGTCTTCGGGCGTCACTTCCCAGAAAAGTTTTGTAATCGTCCACGGACGATAGCCGTCGAAAATCATCAAGCCGAGATGCTGCTTTTTAAGTTTTTTATGAACGCGCAATAAGGCTTCAGCCGCCGGACGCTGCAAAAAAGCGCGCGCTTCGGGGTAAACCGCGCGACCGACGAAATTATCGGTGCGGGCGTAGCGAATATCGAGTTTTATCGTTTTATCGAGTTTTACAAGTTCTACCAAATCAGCCTCGCGTTTGTCTTTTTCCTGCGGCGGCGCGGTTTGCGCGAAAGTAAAAGCATACGCAAAAAACACATTGAAAACCAATAGGCAAGCAATCGAAAAATGTTTTTTCATAACTAAAATTTGAAATAAAAAGTTTGAAAATTTTAATCGAAACCTTTATTTTATAGTAACTGATGGAAGACAAGGAAAAAACAGAGAAGTTATTGTCCGCCGCCCGCTGGTTGAAGCGTTTCGGCATCGTCGGCTTTTTGTTGTTTCTCGTCAAAGGCTTGCTGTGGCTGATAATTCCCGCGCTCGCCGTTTATTTCGCTCGATAATTTCCAGCGGAGTTTTCTGAAATATTTTTTAGCTGTGCCGAATAAAACCAATCGCCGCGAGTTTTTAAAGATTTTGGGCGCGAGTTCCGCCGCAGTCGCGCTCGCGCCTAAAAATTTATTCGCGCAGCGGCGACAAAAATCTTGCATCGTCATCGGCGCGGGATTTTCCGGTTTGGCGGCGGCTTACAAACTAAAAAATGCGGGCTGGAATGTAACGGTTTTAGACGCCAGAGACAGAATCGGCGGGCGCGTTTTTTCACATTCTTTGCCGGAAAATCCGAATCTGATTTGCGAGATGGGCGCCGAATGGGTTGGCGAAAGTCACGAAAGAATTAAAGCGTTGTGCAATGATTTTTCAATTCCGCTGCAAAAACATCAGTTTGACGATTATCTTTTGCAGAACGGACGAGTTTCACGTCCCGGCGAATGGAATTTTTCGCCGCAGGCAAAATCCGCCTTAGAGAAATTTTTCGCACAGCTAAAAAATTACAGCGTCGCTCGCCGGACGGCTTTAGATAAATACGATTGGTGGACATATCTCGAAAAAATCGGATTTACAGAAAACGATTTGCTGCTGCGCGATTTGATGGACAGCACCGATTTCGGCGAGTCAATTCGCCATGTTTCGGCTTTCGCGGCGGCGAGTGAATATGCTGAATCCAGCCCGAAAAACGAGATGGATTATAAAATGACCGGCGGAAATTCACGTCTGGCGCAGGAATTTGCAAAGCGAATCGGCGCGGAAAATATTCGTCTAAAAAGTTTTGTTATGGAAATTAGCCAGCGCGCCGGAACGGTTACCGTCAAAACCGAGAATGAAAATTTCACCGCCGACGCCTGTATCTGCACCACGCCGACCGCGAGTTTGAGGCGAATAAAATTTAATCCGCCGCTGCCGTCAGTTCAATTGGAAGCGGCACAAAAGTTGATTTACGCGCGCATCTGCAAAAATAGCGTTTTGTATGAAAAAAGATTTTGGAAAGACGAAAATTTCTCGATGGTTTCCGATACGACTTCACATTATTATTTTCACAGCACGCAAAACCAAACGGGAACGGAAGGAATTTTGACCAGCTACGCGATTGGCGAAAAGGCAGACGTTTTAGCTTCGCAAAGCGACGAGCGCCGTATGAAAATAGTCGCTCGCGACCTTGTTGATTTTAATGAGGACGCGCCGAAACTTGCTAAAGGAATCGCGTCTTACGCCTGGCAGCGCGACCGATTCACCGAAGGCGCATACGCGCTTTATCGTCCCGGGCAATGGTTCGGAATTCGCCCGATTCTCGCCCGACCGCACGGGAAAGTTCTTTTCGCCGGAGAACATCTCGCCGATTGGCAAGGCTTTATGGAAGGCGCAATCGAGACGGGCGAAGCGGCAGCGCTGAGTTTGATTCGATAAATCTTGTAGCAACCGATTGGTTAAATGGACGTTGCGTTACGACGGCGTCCATTTTTTTATTTAAATCCGAATTATTTAACTTTCATTTAATATTATCTTCACAATTTTTTAATCCGTCCTCTTTATACTTCATCTTTGAAGACTAATCCAAAACAATTTTTCTGTGCGGCAATTTTTATTTTCAGTTTAATGAAGCTGAAAATTCTAAGCTGCAATTCCATTTTTCTATTAAATTTCCGCGGCGGAAAACTCTTTTTGAGGAAACTTTCTATGAATCAATTTACAAGAAATCAATTTAAAAACGTCTTTTTAGTGCTGACGTTTCTTTTAGCGACGGCAAGTTTTGCCTTCGCCCAATCTGAACAGGGACGCATTAAAGGAACAATAACCGACGCTGCCGGCGCGGTCGTTCTCGGCGCGAGCGTGACGATAAAAAACGAAAAAACCGGCGAAACCCGCACCGTCAGCGCAACCGGCGACGGAACATTTATCGTCGCCGCGCTCCAACCGGCAACTTATACGATTACGGCAAGCGGCGGAAGTTTTGAACCGGCGACGCAGATCGGCGTGCAGATTCTCGCCGGACAGGAAGCGAATCTGACCTTGCTTCTGCAAACAAAAGGCGTAACCGCGCAAGTCGATGTCGTTACGGGCGGCGAAACTTTAATCAATACTTCTTCGGCGAGCCAGAGCGTCAATGTTACGCCGCGCGAAGTCGAACAACTGCCGAACAGCGGTCGGCAGCTCTCGCAGTTTTATCTGCAAGCGCCCGGCGCGCAGAATACCGGAACGGGAACTTTCGGCGACATACGCTTTTCAGGTCGCGCCAACCAGCAGAACGTCATTCGCTACGACGGGGTTGAAGGCACGGGCATTATTGACGCCAGTCCGGGCAACTTAAACGGCGAAGTTCCCAGCCCGTTTCGCCTGCAGTCTTCTTTAGAAAACGTGCAGGAATTTCGCGTCGATTCAAATAATTTTCCGGCTGAATTCGGCACGGGAACGGGCGGGCAAATTTCGGTCGTGACAAAATCGGGCGGCAACGCTTTTCACGGCTCATTGTTTGAATACCTGCGCCGCGCACGCTTCGACGCCCGCAACTTTTTCGACGGCGCAATAAAAAGCCCTTTAACGCTCGACCAATTCGGCGGCTCGGCGGGCGGTCCCATTATCAAAAACAAGTTATTCTTTTTCGGCTCTTACGAACAATATCGCGGTCGTTTCGGTTTGAATTTCATTGAAGCCGCGCCGAGTTTGAGTCTTGCCGCGCCGGGCGCGACGATTCCGGGAACGACTAATGCTGTTAATCCGACCGTTCAGCCGTTTATCGCCGCTTTTCGCGCGACGAACGCGGTCAATTTAGGCACGATTGGAGCGACCGGGTTCGACCTTGTTCAACTGCAGGACAATGAGAAAACGAACGAGCGCGCCTATGCCGCTCGCTTCGATTATAAATACAACGAATACAATAATCTTTACTTCAGATTTTTCCGCGACCAAGGCTCGGACACCGCGCCCGAAGGCGTTTCCGGGCGGCGCGTTTCAATCGAAGCCGTTCCACAGAACGCGGTCGGCAGTTACCAATCGATTCTAAATAAAAACGGTACGCTGATTAACGAATTCAAAGTCGGTTACAATGGCGCTCGAACGCGCATTAACGGAAACGCGCCGGTCGTCAACGGCATTGATTTCTCCGCCGTATCTTTAAACATTTCCGGTCAGGTCGCCATCGCCGGGATTGCCGGGCAAGGCGGTAACTCGGGCGTTTCAAGTCCGGGCGGATTGGTTCGCGCAAACTCGGCGACGAATGGGCGCGGACAGCCTTACACGCCTTATTCGCTTGGTTTTATCGACAGTTTGAACTGGATTCGCGGCGACCATAATATAAAATTCGGCGGCGAAGTCCGCTTGATTCGGCTTTATACAGACCGCTTGGGCGGCACGACTTATACGTTTTCAAACTTGAGTTCTTTTCTGCAGGACACTCCCGCTTCAGTTCAGTATCTGGGCGACGTTTCCGCTCCGTCACCGTTTAATAACGGCATTACCGGACAGCGACTTGCCGAGCAGGAATATTACATCGGCTACGGGCAAGACCAGTGGCGAATTCGTCCCGGTTTGACGCTGAATTACGGTTTGCGTTACGAATATTACGCGCCGTTGCGCGAGAAAAATAACGCGCAGGTTTTGTTTGACATCAACACGGGAACGCTTCGCCCGTCAAACGAACCGGCATTTAAATCGTCGAAAAACAATTTCGGTCCGCGCGTTGCTTTAACTTATTCGCCGAATGTAAACGGCGATGGATTTTTTGCGGGTGGCAAAACAGTTTTGCGCGGCGGATTCGGTATTTATTACGGTCCCGGACAAACCGAAGACCAGATTCAGCCGATTGAAAGCGACCGCATCTCTTCGACTATTTCAAGCGGTTCGCTGCTCGCTTTTCCGGCAAACACAGCGGCAATTGCGGCAAGTTTCGCTTCCAATCCGCTCAATCGTCAATACCAGCCGCGCGCCTACTCGAACACTTATTCGATTCCCGAACGAGTTTACCAATATAGTTTTTCGTTGCAGCAACAACTGCCGTATAAAGTCGTTTCGACCTTTGCATACGTCGGAAGCCGAGGTCGCAATTTATTTCTGCGAAGCGTCGCCAACCAGATTTTACCGGGCAGCGCAACGGTTTCGAACGCCGCGACCGCTTTCCCGACCGGCGTCGGCGTCATCAATCGCGCAAACGCCGCCGGACAAGTTACGGGAGTAACGACCGTTCGCCAATTTGATATTGTCAATAACGCGGCGGCTTGCGGAGTAGCGATGACAAATCCGGTTTGCAAACCGTTTGCCGAAATAGATTACAAAACATCGGGCGGCGACGATAAATACAATGCGTTTCAAATGTCGTTTCAGCGAAGTTTTTCGACAGGTTTGACGATGAACGCGCAATATACTTTCGCCCGCAGCACGGGATTGACTGCCGGTTCAAACGAAGCGAGAACATCGGCGCAATTAAACAATTTTGAAGCCGACCGAGGCAGAAACAATTTTGACGTGCGCCACAGTTTTAATTTAAGCGCGCTTTACGAATTGCCGATTGGCAACGGGAAACTTTTCGATTTTGGAAAGACAGGGAACTTTATCTTCGGCGGGTTGCAATTCGGCGGCATCGTCAACGCGAGAAGCGGCGTTCCGGTCGAAATTCTCGTCGTGCGACCGGACGTTGTAATTCAATGTCAACTGGCGGCGGGCTGTCCGAGCGGCGCGGGCGGAACTTTCGCCAATGGTTTCGTCGCCAATCTACCATCATTTAACGCGACGACTTTCCCGAATTTGCCGACCGGATTTGTCGCCGTCGTCAACACGCCGGGCGGCGGAGCGTCGCGCAACATCCGTCGTCCGAATTTGGTTCAAGGCGTCAATCCGTTTTTGAACAATGACCGCAACTTTATTAATCCGGCGGCGTTTGCGACACCCGCGCCGGGAACGTTCGGCGATTTCCCGCGCAATCAGTTGTCGGGTCCGAACTTCCGGCAAGTTGATTTAACTTTATCGAAACGCTTTCGCGTAACCGAGACGATGAATTTTGAGTTTCGCACGGAAGTTTTCAATATTTTCAATAAAGCCAATTTTGCTAATCCGTCGGTAACCTTAAACAACGCGCTGCCGAACTTGAGCTACACGGCGGCAACGCAATCTTTTTCGGCTTCAACATCAAACGTCGTGCAGCCGGGACAAGCCTTTACGCAAGGCGCGGCAGGCTCGACGTTCGGGTTGCTTCGCTCGACGGTCGGGCGGACAGTCGGGTTGGGAACAAACCGGCAAATTCAACTTGCTTTCCGGTTTAATTTCTAAACGCTTGCGAGCAAAGGGCAGAAAAAAGGCGAGAGGATTTAATTTTCCTCTCGCCTTTTTAGTTTTGGTTTTTTAATTTTTATTTAACAGCCGTTACCTGCTTTTCTTTTGGGTCATACGGCGTCGCCTGATACCGCTTAACGGCATCTTGCGCGTTGTCGTAATCGTCGCCCAACGCTTCGGCGCGTTTGTAAGCGGCGGTTGCGCGAGGGCGGTCGCCTTTGGCATCGTAAGCGTTACCCATTTTGATATTCGACCAAACGGCGAGCCAATCGGGGCGCAAGTCGCCGCCTAAAACCGCCTTAAAATTATCAATCGCCAAATCGTAATTTCTCTGTTCCAAAAACAGCAGACCGAGATTGTAATAAACCCAAGAATTCGAGCGGTCGAGTTTCAACGCGGCTTCAAACTGTTGCTGCGCTTCAACGTAATTTCCTTCCTTAAATTGTTCAATACCACGCCGCGCAATCGAAGAAACGCGCAAATCGTCGGAGATTCGCAGAATTTTATAATTCGGGTCAATGACGACCGCAAGCGGTTTGCCGGTTGATTCGATGTTGAAATCGGCGCTCTTGTCTTCGATGTCGAGTTTGACGATTTTCGCGCCGCCTTCGCCTTCGCTCTTTAACTGAACTTCGAGCGGCAGGCGCAAGTTGTCATAATTTTCCGTAACCGTTCCGCGAGCGATAAATTTTCCGGCTCGCGTGCGTATGATTTGATAGTCAGCTTGAAATTCGGGAACGCCCGTGCTTTCGACCCAGCGCGCGAAAAAGTAGCGCATTGGTTGACCGGCGATTTGCGTCGTCAATTTTTCAAAATCATCAATCGAAGCGTTTTTGCCGCGATACTGTTCCAAATAATTTCGCAGCAATTGATTAAATTTCTGGTCGCCGAGCGTGTCGCGCAAAAGTTTAAAGACAAACGCGCCTTTGCCGAACATTATGTATTGATACGCCGTAGATTGGTCATCGAGCGCGGCGGGTGTGCGCGATAGAGACGCGGTTTGCTCGAAAGTTAAAGATTTCTCCAGCAGTTCGCGTCGCAAATTATCGAGCTGAGCGCCGGACATTTGGCTTTCGCGCAAATTAAATGCGCTGTATTCAGCCAAACCTTGTGAGAGCCACGCATCGTCGAAAGATTTTAAACCGACCGATAATCCCCACCATTGCAGCGCTGCTTCGCGCTGAAGGCGTTCCTGCGTGATTTCGCGCGATTGATTAAAAAGGTGGTCAGCCATAAAAATCATTCCCTGCGTCGAATAAAAATCAAGGCTCTCGTCGTCAATCTGCGCGATGACGAGACGCTTTCCGCCTTGCGGCACGCCGTATTGCTTAGTGTAAAATTCAAGCGCGCGCCCAAGAGTTTCGCCATACCGGGAAACGAGCGCGTCGTTTGCAAGTTTCGTATTAAACTGCAATTCATAATCGCCGAAATGAAGAGTTTTGTTCGTGTATCGTCCGTAAGCGAAATTTCCGATTAAAGCAGGTTTCGTTTGCACAAAATGATATTTTCCGTTTGTCTGCGCTTGCGGCGCGTCGCTGAAACCGACAACTTGAAAACCGTTCGGCAAAGTCAATGTAATGTCGGATGTGGCTTGGTCAGCGGCATAATTGTGAAACGGAAACCAGCGCGACGCATACATCAAATAACCGTCTTTGTCGCCGACATATGCCAGCCGTTTGGTTAAAAGCGGTCCGCCGGAAGCAGTAATTAAAACGCCGCCGTAGCTAAAGCGCAAAGTTACGGGCGTTCCCTTCGTAACCGTTTCGCCCAAATCTATTTTAACGCTCGGACCTAAGTCGGAAACACCGACTTGGTCTTGAACAAATGTAATTTGATTTTGCTGCGTTGCTGTCGGCGCGACAGAGGTCTTCGGATTTTTAGCGGCTTGCGTAGTTCTGCCGGTTGCCGACGACGGCAGTGCGGCGTTTGAATTTACCCGCGTGATGCTGTCGATTTTAAGCGAGCCGTTCAGTTCAAACGAAACGGTGCGCGTGTCTTCGAGCGGTATGAAATCAACGTCAACCGTCGCGCTGAGACGGTTTTCGCTCGGCGCGAGCGTAACGTCCATCCGGTAATTAGTTACGTCAAACGCGGCATGCTGAACTTGCTGTTGTTGTGCTGTCGAGATAAAAGTGAACAAAAAAACGACAAGCACTAATCCCAATGTTTGAACAACAATTTCTCTAAAATTTTTCATTAATCTACGAAAACTCTAAAATAATTTTCTATAACGGTTTTGCCTGTTTATGATGTTTTAATTTTCGGATTCGTTGGCTTGCTAAAAAGTTCAAAGTCAAGATGGTTATACTTTGAACTTTGAACTCACTTAACATAAATCGGATTAGAAATTATCCAAGGCATCTGGTCGAAAGGCGAACCGAGCGAGTCGAGATAAACTTCCGCGCGATAAGTTCCCTTTTCTTGAACTCGAAAATTTATTTCCGAATTTCCGCTCTGCTCAAAAACCTTTTCGCCGTTTTTGAAGATAATAAAGCGCGCGATTTGCGGTGCTGCGACTTTTAAGTTTACGCCGTCCGACAAAGAAATTTCGTCGCCGAGCGTTTTTGTTTCCTGAGCGTTTTCAGCCGTAAAGGAAAATCCGCTTGTATCGCTCAAGCAATCAAAACCGATGAAAGCGCGTCCATTTTTGAGCGCATCGAGCAGGTTTTCCTGCATTAGCGGTTTATCTTTTTCAATGAGAACATGCATGCGGACAAGACGAAAAATTGTCTCGTACCGGTCGAGTTTCAGATTTATAAATCTGTGTCCCGCGTCATCGCCGCCGATGTGGAAACCGATGTTTGAATGCGCGTCGCTGCCTGCGGAAAGTGTTATTTTTTTGGTTGTTGAAACTTCGTCGAATTTTTTCAAATTCTCGTCTGGACGCTTAAAGTATTCGGCGAGTGTCAGTTCCGGGAAAGCGTGGAAAGACCACAGCGCGTCAAGCAGAAAATACGCCGCGCTCGCCTGTTTCGCATTTGTGAAAAGATTAAAAACTTCGATGCCGTCAAAATCTGAATTCCAAGAATTGAAATTTTCCGGGTAAGCGATAAAAGCTAATTTATTTTCGGCGTGCGCCTTTTCAAGAAATTCCGGCGTGTCGAATTGTCTCGACGAATTCGCTCCCGCAAAACCGTTCAAAACCAAAAAACGCTCGTCCGATTTGGTGTTCGCTTCGTTTCCGTTCACAAATAAAACGCCTGCGTGCGTGCCTTGCAAAGTCATCGCCGCCGTGTCATAAAGTTCCGCCGTGTGTTCGGTCATCACGACAAAATCGAGACTGTTTTCTCGTGCCGCACCGATTAATTCGTTGAAAGTTCCGGTGCTGTGTCCGCCCAAAAATGTGTGAACGTGAATGACGCCTTTAAAATCGTTGAACTTAGGATTTGCCAAAACTTTTTTCTGCGCGTCGAGCTGCGAGATTTGTTCGGCGAGCTTGCCTTTTTCGTAACGCCGGAAAACAAACGGAATCTGCGCCAAAATCAGCACGGCGAGCAGATATAAAATTATCTTTTTCCAAAGTTTCATTACGATAGAAAATCAACTGAAATAACTCGCTCGGCAATTTCCTTACCTATTTTTGCAACTTCCTGATGAACCGGATGAATGGTATATGCGTCAAGCGCGGCGCGGTCAGGATAGACGGCGACTAAACCCGTATCGAAAGATCGTTCAAGGTACAAAATGTCAGCCCCGACGCTAAAACTAATAATATCGGGAATCACATTCGGCAGATTTCGCAGTTTTGCGATGTGTTCGTCGCGCGCGTCCGGCGTGGTTTCCGCCTTATATTTCCAGCAAACAATGTGTGTCAACATAAAATTTAGTGGTGAGTGGCAAGTGGTAAGTGAAAGAAAATTCCTAAATTTAACGCTTAGCGTTTAGCACTTACCACTAATTAACCGTTTGGACTTCTGTTTGCAATACTGTTAAAATCGCGGTTTGTCCAAACTGACTTGTCAGGTAGTATAATAAAACACTAATCTCTAAAAAAATAGGAAGTAACCGATGTTAAAGTTTTTCAGCCGTTTGGAAAGAACCAGAAATGTTCTTCTTTTTCTGTTTGCCGTTTTGATGGCTCTGAGTTTGATACTTTTTTACGCGCCGACGCGCAACACTGTTCAGGAAAATCTGGCGCGCAATGAAGAAACGGTTGCAAAAGTCGGCAGCGAACGAGTAACCGTCGCCGATTTAGTCATTCAAAAGGAAAATGCCAGCCAATACGGGCGCGGGCTGCCCGGCAAGTTTCTGCTCGACGGCTTGATTCGTGAACGAATCGTCCGCAGCGAAGCCAAGCGGCTCGGTATGCAGGCGACCGATGCCGAAGTTGCGAGTTTTATTCGCCAGCAATTCAAATCGCCCGACGGCGAAGCGTTTAATCAAGCCAATTACGAACAGCGCGTCACAGAACAATTCGGCTCTGTCGCCAATTTCGAGCAAGCCGTCCGCGACCAGTTGAGCGGTGAGAAACTTACAGCCTTAATAACATCTGGCGTCACTGTTTCGGAAGATGAAGTTTTAAACGATTACAAGCGCAAAAATACGAAATTCGATTTGTCTTATGTTCCGATAAATAGCTCGGATTTGGCGCAGACGATAAAGCCGACTGACGACGAGTTGAAAAGCTATTTCGAGCGCAACAAGGCGAGTTATCACATTGACGCGCCGCAGAAAAAGATTCGATATATTTTTCTGAACACCGCCAAACTCGGCGAAAAACTCAACGTCTCGGAAGAAGATTTGAAAGCCGAATACGATAAAGTTCCCGCCGACAAAAAACAGGCGGGCGTGCAGGGTCAGCAAATCGTTTTGCGGATTCCGAAACCCGCAGACGAAGCGCAAATTTCCGCAAAAGCTAACGATATTGTGCAGCAGGCGCGCGCTAAAAACGGCGGTAAAATTTCGGAAGAAGCCTTTACTCAATTAGTCAACGGTTATTCGGAAGACGCGGCGAGCAAAGCGAGAGGCGGAAAGCTCTCTGGTTTGGTAAAGGAAAACAAACAAAATCCGACCGACCCGTATCAGCGTCTTTTGGCGATGCAGCCGGGCGAGATAACCGAGCCGATAAAATATCAGGATAAATATTATATTCTGCGGCGCGGCGAAGCCGTTCCGAAAACTTTCGAGGACGCTAAAAAAGAATTGGTAGTCAGCTTAAAGAATCGCCGCGCTTATGCTGCCGCCGCCGAACTCGCGCAGAAAATTACAGACCGTTTGAAGGAAACCAAAGACGTGCAAAAAACGGCGCAGGAATTCGCCGCGCAAGCCAATATGTCGCCGCAGGATATGGTGCGCGAAACCGGATTCGTCAAACCGGGCGACGACGTGCCGAACGTCGGCGTCTCTCCGCAGTTTGAAGAAGGAATTGCCGGGTTAGAGAATCAAAACGACGTCGGCGATAAAATTCCGGTTAAAGACGGTTTTGCGATTCCGCTTCTGGTTGACAAGCGAGAGCCGCGCGACGCCGAATTCGACGAAGTTAAAAACCAAGTCGCCGAAGCCGTAAAAATCGAGCAAGCCCGCGCGCGCGTCGAAGACATCGCCAAACAAATCGCGTCGAGCGCAAACACGGCAAACGATTTGGCGAGCGCGGCGCAATCGAAAGGCTTAAAGGCGCAGGACGCGAAAAGTTTTATCTTAGGCTCGCCGCTCGGTCAAGGTCCTTCGGCGACAACGAGCGACGCGCTTGAAGACGCAATCTTCGCGCTTCACGTCGGCGAAGTTACCAAAACGCCCGTTAAGATTGGCGATAATTTCTACGTCGTAGGCGTTCGCGGGCGCGAAGAAGCGAGCAACGAAGATTTTGCCAAACAGCGCGACGAGCTTGTGCAGGCGAAACTGGCGGAAAAACGCGGGCAGGTTTTCTCCGATTATCTGGCAAGCCGTCGGCAGAGTTTGGAAGCAAACGGAGACATCAAAATTTACAAAGACGCGCTCGACAAAGTTGATGCCAATGATAAAACTGCAACGGAAGACGAGGGATAATTTGTAAAAATTAATAATCGGCGAAATAAAGAAAGCGGAATTGTACAATTCCGCTTTCTTTATTTCGCTTTGTTATAAAGCGATTTTTGATGTGAATCAATAGTAGAAATGACAGATTGAAAAACAGTCCTATATTAATTTACATTTTGCTGTGTAGTTCGGCGTAATGAACGAAAAACCAATAGGTAATCCCGACCCAAATTACCAGATTTACAACCGAAGCAATCAAACCGACTGATTTAACCTGCGGACTTCGCACGCCGCCTCGGTCGCCTTTTTTGCCATACATCAGCGTCGCAACTAAAACGCCCGTTACTATCCACGCAAAAAGACGAAACACGAGATTAATTGTAATGGCTTCGGAATTTAAGTTCATCAAATAAGGAACTTGATAAAGCGTCAAAACAATTACTAAAATGATTGCGACCATTGCGGCAACCGGCGGAGCATAGTTTTGCGCCGCATCCTGACTCGCGCCGGATTCGGCATTGACTTCCGAACCCAATTTGCTGTGCGAATAGCTGTAAGCAAAGTAAATAACCAAACCGATTGACATCCAATCAATCAGGCGAATCCACGTATCGAGCGGCAAACTGTTCATCAAATACGCCGCCGAAACAACCGTTGCAATCGGAATAAACGGCGAGAGCGGAACTCTGAACGGGCGATTCAAATTCGGATTCGACCGCCGCAGAATAATAATACCCGTGCCGACGATAACGAACGCGAACAGCGTTCCGATACTAACCAGCTCGCCCAGCAGACTGATTGGAACAAAGCCCGCCAAAATCGACACGATTGTGCCGGTAATGGCAGTTGTAATATACGGCGTTTGGAACTTCGGATGAATTTTCGCCGCCCACGCCGGCAGCAATCCGTCTTTCGCCATCGAGTAAAAAACACGCGGCTGTCCCATCACCATCACGACCATTGTCGAACTAAGCCCCAGAACCGCGCCGACTTTAATAATCGTCGGAAAGACTGCCAGAATCGTTCCCATCGTCGTTCCCTGCGCCTGTTTCAGCGCAGCGTCGATAGCAACGGCAATCGGAGCGGCGGCGTTGGTCAGAAGTCTGTAATCGACCAGCCCGACCATAATTCCGGCGACCAAAATATAAAGCACCGTGCAAATCGCCAAGCTGCCTAAAATACCGATTGGCATATCGCGCTGCGGATTTTTGGCTTCCTGTGCAGCAGTCGAAACCGCGTCGAAACCGATATACGCAAAGAAGATAACTGCCGCGCCCGTTACGACGCCGCTAAAACCGAAAGGCATAAATTCGGCACAGCCCGGACTGCCCGCGACACAGCCGATTCCCATATTGTTCGTATTAACATAACCGATGCCGGCAATTATAAATAAAACGACGACGACGATTTTAACGAGAACGATAACCGAGTTGAAACTGGCAGATTCTTTAATTCCGCGTATCAGCAATAAGGTTACGGCAATTGAAATCAAAAACGCGGGAAGGTTGAAAATTCCGGTTGCCGTCGTGCCGTCGGCTAACTGTATGACTGTACCGGGCGGCGCGGCAAGCGCGACCGGATAATTTATGCCAAGCGTTTCTCTGAAAAGGCTGACGACGTAACCCGACCAACCGACGGCAACCGTTGCCGCGCCGAAAGCGTATTCTAAAATTAAATCCCAGCCGATAATCCAGGCGACAAACTCGCCGAGCGTTCCGTAACCGTAAGCGTAAGCCGAGCCGGAAATTGGCACGCTCGCCGCAAATTCCGAATAACAAAGCGCCGCAAATGCGCTGACAATACCGGCGATAATCATCGAAATGATAACGGCGGGACCGGCATGTTTTCCGGCAGCTTGTCCGGTCAGCACGAAAATTCCCGTGCCGATAATTGCGCCGATGCCGAGCATTGTTAAATCCAATGTGCTAAGCGTCTTCCTTAAAGTATGTTCGCCGGTTTCTTGGGCTTCGGCGATGATTCTATCAATTGGTTTTGTCGCAAATAGTGACATTAGACCCTCCTAAATTTATTCCAAAATAATTGCAAATCTTTGAAAGCCACAAAAGAGAATTCGTTTGCGGACGAACACAGACTTTTAATTTGTATCGCCCAAATCGTTTGTGGACAAATCATTTCTTAATCTCGAACGCCAAATCAAATAAACGGGAACGCCCGTCAAAACTATCAGCAAACCGGGCAACGTCGTCGTCGTTTGATATATAAACAAAACGCAAAGAATAGTCGCCGCACCCAAAATATAAAGTGCGGGAACAACCGGATAACCGAACGCTCGATACGGTCGCTCGGCGTCGGGACGCTTTCGCCGCAAAACGAAAATCGCGGCAATCGTCAAAATATAAAAAATCAGCGCCGCCGAAATCACGTAAGTCAAAAGGTCGCCGTAAAGATTGCCGTAAGAGATGCTGCCGTCGGCTGCGGTTTTCACAGTTCGCGGCAGAACATAAAAAGCCGACCAGACGCCTTGAATCAACAAGCCCCAAGCGGGAACGTGAAAACGATTGAGATTGCCCGCGCGCTTGAAAAACAAACCGTCCTGCGACATCGCGTAATAAGCGCGCGCGCCCGTTAAAATCAAACCGTTGTTGCAGCCGAAAGTTGAAACGATAATCGCCATCGCCATCAGCATTGCGCCGACGCCCGGAAAAATAACTTCGGCGGTCGCCGACGCCACGCGGTCGCTCGGCACATTTTGAATCGCTTCAAATTTCAACGTGGCGAGATATGCAATATTTGCCAGCAAATAAAGCGTGATGACAAGCCCTGTTCCAAGCGCGAGCGACAAAGGAATATTTCGTTTCGGGTCTTTGACTTCGCCTGCCGTAAAAGTGATGTTGTTCCAAGCGTCCGCGGAAAAAAGCGAATTGGTTTGCGCGACGCAGATGGCAACAAATAGTCCGAATACGGTCGCGGCGGTCAAACCGCTTCCGACATCCTGCAATGTGCCGCGCGCGACGAAAAAATTTCCGAAATTCGCGCTTGCAATGTCGCCGTGCCAAGCGAATCCGACAATCAGCCCAAGCAGAATCAGCGCAATTAATGAACCCGTTTTCGCCGTCGTAAAAACATTCTGAACAAGTTTGCCGACTTTCAGCCCGCGCGTGTTCATCCAAGTCAAAACGGCAATCATCAAAATTCCGACAAGCTGCGCCGTCGAAAGCGAAAAAGCATAACTCGTCGAGCCGAGTCGGACGGGCGCGATTAAATAATTACTTTCGGAAATTTGCGGAAACAAAACGCCGATATAACGCCCGAAACCGACCGCGACCGCCGCAATCGTCGCGGTTTGAATCACCAGAAAAAGCGTCCAGCCGTAAAGAAAACCCCAAAACGGCGAATACGCTTCACGCAAGTAAATGTATTGCCCGCCCGCCTTTGGCATCATCGCCGCAAGCTCGCCGTAACTCAATGCCGCCATTACTGTAAGCAGTCCGGTTACAATCCACACTATAAGCAACCAGAAAGGCGAGCCGACTTGACGTGCAATATCCGCCGAGACGATGAAAATTCCCGAACCAATCATCGAACCGGCGACAATCATTGTCGAATCGAGCAGTCCGAGTCCGCGAATAAAACCGTTGTTAGATTTTCCGGCGAATGCGTCTTCGCTTGTCATAAATTTTCTAAAAAATTGAACAGTTA
>JALYZF010000311.1 GCA_030948995.1 Acidobacteriota bacterium | reverse complement strand
CTATTTCCTTGTTCAATTAAAATATGTTCTCCGCCCGACAAAATCTAAAACGATTTCTCGCCGCGCAAAAAAGGTCAGTTAAAATCGAACCCTTAACGCCTGACGCTTCGACGCGCGAGTATTTTCGCGTTGATTGGAACGACGCAACGGCAATTGCCTGCGTTTATCCAGAACCTTTTTTGCCGAAAGAACAAACTTATCTCGACGTTACGAATCTTTTTCTACTCGGCGGATTGCCGGTCGCCAAGATTTTCGACTACAGCGGCGCGCTCGGCGTTATTATTCAGGAAGATTTCGGCGATACGATTCTGCGCGACGTTTTGGACGAGTCCGAATCTGCGGAAAGAGACGAATTATTAAACGAAGCGATTCGATTGATTGCGCGCATACAAGCCGCAACGGATAAGGCTTTTGAAATTGATTCGATTGCTTCGCGCCTAAAGTTCGACCGTGAAAAACTCGGCTGGGAACTCGCCTTTTTCAAAGAACATTATTTTGAAACTTATCGCAAACAAACGCTTTCTGAAAACGACGACGCGGCTTTAACCGAAGAATTTTCCGAACTCGCCGGCGAACTCGAACAACACGCTCGCGTTTTGTGCCATCGTGATTTTCACGCGGCGAATTTGATGGTTGACAAGGAAAATTGTCTGCGAATCATCGACCATCAAGACGCGCGCATCGGCGCGGCAAGCTACGACCTCGTATCGCTTCTGCTCGACCGCGTTTTAAGCGCGCCAGACGAAGATTGGCTCGAAGCAAAAATTCGTTTCTTTTTATCCGAAAGAGAAAATTTAGAGTTAGAGAAAATTTCCTTTGAAGATTTTCTGTATGAATTTCGTCTGCAAACTATTCAGCGATGTCTCAAAGCCACCGGCACGTTTTCTTACCAATCAGTCAATCGCGGCAAAACTTATTTTGTTCAATACATCGAGCCGATGCTCTGTATTGTTTTGCAGGCTTGCGAGCAATCAAAAAGATTTCCAAATTTGCAAAATACGATTAAAACCGAATTGAACAAATAAATAATTTTGGTTTTGTAGCAAAAGCCACTTTTATCATAGAGTTTTAGGACAAACCCGACATTGAAGTTACTTCATTCAAATGTAGGCGGCGGAGGTGGTTCGTTAAAAGAATTAGAAGTTGTTTTATCTAGATGCCTTAAAATTAACCAATTAGTAACGATATAAGTTGCTAAGAAAGCAGTTGGGTTAATTATCTCAAATATCGCGCTTACCTTTTCATTCCAATCCCAATTTTTCATTGCTATTATAAAAATAATACCCAAACTAAAAGAAAGCAGACCTTGAGTTCCCAAAAAAGCAATGACAGCGATAAAAGCCCAAAGAACAGGTTTGCGTCCTGTTTTCTTTGCTCTTTGATATGCACTCGAAGCAGAGATAATAATGATAATTAAGATAACTAAATAAATCACATTTTATTCTAACTCTGTGCTGTTATTGCAAGCAATGAAAAAGATGTGTAGTGAAGGAGGTTTACCTTTATGCTTCTCTCCTAACTCACACATTGATTGAATTGCCTTTAGCTTAACTAATGACTTTTGATACAAAACTAGGTTATAAGACAGAACCTCTATTTGTTTTTAATGATATGTTTTGCGTAAGATTGTTAACACTTTTCCATTTTAGTTCGTCTATATAACCGGCAAGACATAAAAGCCAGCAAAACAGTGATGATTCGGCTATGTATTGATTTCGCCGTTCGTCATTTTCAAACAGATGTCTGAAAACGAAATGACCGGCAATATTTTCTACTTCGCTCGCGGCGAAGCAAAAGCGACCGCAGCAGACGCTACTTCCGCAACACAACAAACGGCGGAAGCGCGACTTGTAGAGCGTGTGCTTGCCGGCGATGAAGAAGCGTTTAGCGAATTTTACAAACTTTTCGCGCCGCTTATTCACGGAATTGTCCTTGCGCGTGTGCCGCGTGATGAAGTCGACGATATAGCGCAAAATGTTTTTCTGTCGGCTTATAAAAATCTGCATACGCTTCGGGACTGCAATGCGGTCGGCGCTTGGCTGGCGATGATTGCGCGTAACTATTCAAATGAATTTTATCGCCGCGCGAAACCGACCGAAGAATTGCCCGAAAATTTAAGCCGCAGTGACAGCCCGCACGCCGAAGCGCGCGAGATTTTAGCCGCCATTCGCGCGTTGCCGGAAAGCTACAGCGAAAGTTTAATTCTGCGGCTTGTAGAAGGAATGACCGGAGCGGAAATCGCCGAGCGAACCGGATTGAAGCCCGAATCCGTGCGCGTCAATCTGCATCGTGGAATGAAACTTTTGCGGCAAAAACTGGGCATCGAGGTATAAGTTATGAAAGAAGATTATCTTTGGGACAAAACGGGCAAAGACCCAGAAATCGAACGGCTGGAAATTGCGCTGCAAGCGTTTCGCTACCAAGAAACCGCACCGCCAGCGCTGCCCGCTAAAGTTATTCCTTTCAAAGCAAAGCCGGCGCGAAAGATTTTTCCGTTTGCAATTGCAGCGGCGGCTTGCGTAGCTTTTGTAATCATTTTCTTAAGCGTCTTATTTCAAATTTTCAGCAACAGAATTGAAGTTAAAAAGGAATTGTCAGCAACGGTAGAACAGCGAAATACCGCAGAATTTCCAATCGCAGAAACTATATCGAATTCGCCCGATTTAAAAGTTAAAACGGCGGAAAAAGCCAAACAATTCCACGAACGCCGAATTGTAAAAATCAACAAAATCACTTCGGTAAATTATCCACAAAAGGAATTGAAAACGCCGAATATCAAAGTTCAAAAAACTAATGTCGCTCTGACAAAAGAAGAACAATACGCTTATAACCAGTTAATGCTGGCGCTTTCGATAACAAGTTCCAAGCTCCAATTAGTGAAAGACAAAGTTGAAGGCACAAACTAGAAACACGACGTTCTCAGACGCGGACGGTAAATTTATCAGGAGAAACTAATTATGAAATCGCTAAATAAAATCTTATTAAAATTCACGCTTCTGTTTATTTTTTTGCTGACGGCAAGCGCGGCGGCAAACGCGCAGAACGCTCGTCTGAATTTTGAACGGCTGAACAATCTCGACGGAAAAGCTGCGGATGTCGTCGAAGTCAGTATTGACGGGAAACTTCTTGACCTTGCCAAAAGAGTAATGGTCAAAGCCAATGACGCGGACGCTAAAAAAATCGCTCAAGCAATTAGCGGGCTTAAAGGCATTTACGTCAGAGTTTTCACTTTTGCCAATGAAAACGAATACAACGTTGCCGATGTCGATGAAATTCGCGCGCAGCTTCAAACGCCCGGCTGGGAAAAATTGGCAAACGTCCGCAGCAAAAAGAATAATCAAAAAATCGATGTCTTTACAATGTTCACGGGCGACCAAATGAGCGGCGTAGCGGTCGTCATCTCCGACGCGAAAAGCATCGCGCTGGTCAATGTCATCGGTCCGATTGATATTGACACATTAGTTGAAATGGGCGGTCATTTGAATATTCCGAAAATCGAAATCGAGAAACAGGATAAACCTAAAAACTAAACAAGGAGAAGAAGACAATGTTTATGCAACGGAAAATATTAGTCACGCCGGTTTTCCTGATTTTAATTTTCACTTTTGCCGCTCCGGCAATCCGTGCCGAAGGCAACGAATACAAGGCAATCGTCAAACATCTGACAACCAAGTATCGAGCTAAAAAAGTTAAAATCCCGATG
Source organism: Acidobacteriota bacterium (assembly GCA_030948995.1). GTDB lineage: Bacteria > Acidobacteriota > Blastocatellia > Pyrinomonadales > Pyrinomonadaceae. The sequence continues at coordinate 20,656 of JALYZF010000311.1, read as the reverse complement.
CTCTGGCTGGCGCGTTTCGCCGTCAAAGTCGTGCGTCCGGCGGGCGTGAAAAGTTTTAGCGTGACGATGTTTGAAGATTTGCAATTCTCGCGCGACACGCTTGACGTAGAAATGCAATCGGCGTTGAAAAATTCCTTCAGCGCCGATTGGAGTCCGATTTTCCACGTTCGCTCGCGCGACGGCGAGCAGGTTTATATGTATATGCGCGAGGCTGGCGACAGCGTGAAATTAACGCTTGTTACGATTGATAAAAATCAAGCCGCTGTTATTCGCGCCACGTTTAGCCCTGAAAAACTAGCGGAATTCGTTAACAACCCGAAAGTTTTCGGCATCTCTCTAGGCGACGATAATGGACAAGCACCCGATAAACCTTTGCCGCTGAAAGAGGATTCGATAACCGAATCAAAAAAAGGCGAACACTAAAAACTATTTATTTAAAATCTCGGTTTTGCTGTCGAAGCATAAAAATTGCAGTTGAAAACGTCTCAACTGCAATTTTTTATTTATCATTTTTACAAAATTGCGTTCTTAATCCGTGCCTTGTGCTTGACCGCTTGCTCCGACAATATAGCTGTCACGCGAGCGTATTACGAGTTTTGGACGGTTGACGCGCACTCTAATTTGCTTTCGCTGTCCGATTTCGCCTTCATTTAACGGGTAATAACCGATGTTGTATTGTCGGCGAAGTTCTTCGGCGATACCTTCAAAAGCTGTTGTTAAGCCGCCCGGATTTGATTCTGGACGAAAAACTTTGCCGCCGGTTGCCGCCGCCAATTGTGTTAAATACACTCTGCCGTGCGTGTAATCTTCGCTCGAATTACCTCGCCCGATACCGCCGCCCATTCCTCCCGGCAAACCTAAAATTGGCGGACTACTCATCACGCCGCCGATGCCGATGCCGCGGCTGTTTAGAAAAGTATTGTAGTAAATCGGAAAAATCATTGCTTCGGATTCTTCGGCTTCCTCGACGGTGCTTTCAAAAGTTCCTTTGTAAGAAGTCGTATCAACGCCGTCTGTAAACAAAACAATTGCTTTGCGTCCTTCTACTTTGTCCAGACGCTTTCGCAAAGAAAAATCAACCGCGTCATAAAGCGAAGTTCCGCTGCCGAAACCGGCGCGCCCGATAGCTTTGTAAATTTTCTGACGGTCGTTGGTCAATTCGGTCAAAACATGAACGCTTTCGTCAAATTCAATCACCATCACGCTGTCCTGCGGTTTTAACTGGTCAACGAAAGCGGTTGCCGCCGTCTGAATCTCCTCAATTTTATAAGCGGTCGAAGGACTGACATCAATCAGCAAAATTACCGTGAAAGGTTTCTCGGAAGTTCCGAAATATGCGATTTCCTGCTCGACGCCGTCTTCAAAAATTTTGAAATTCTGTTTACTCAAATTTGGAATATAAAGCCCGTTGCGGTCGTAAACCGAAACGGGAATCGTTACTAGATTGGTTTCAACTTTGACGACATCTTCGTCGGCAGGAGTCGCTTCGGCAGGTTTAGGGGTTGCGGTCGGCTGCGGCGCTTTCAATTCTTTTCTCGGCTTTTTATTATTTCTTGAGCCGAGCGAAATCGAGCGCGGCGCATTCGGCGCTGATTCCGAATATCCGGCTTCATCCGGCGCTTGTGATACGTCCTGCGTTTGCTGAACCTGCGGTGTCGAAGAAGGCGCAGGCGACGGTTGAAGAACTCTTCTTCCCGACTGCGCGTTTGTAAAAACAGCTAAACAAAAAATCGTCAATACTAAAATAAAAAACCTGCTCGCCATAATTTTTCCTCTTTGATAAATCGGTGGTTAGCCGTTTTGATGCGAAAAATCTTGAAAAGGTTTTGGCAATAACTGTAAAATTTTGTAAAAAATTTCTGTGGCTTGTTAACCTTAAGGTTTCCGTAAGCCTTATAACGACAAATTAGCCAAAAGCAACCGACCAATTACACTTCGTTCCGCTTGTCACCGCAGTTCTCTGATTCGCGTTTCTCTGCTTGATTTTCACTCTCACGTTGCATCGTTATTTTTCGGAGAAATAAATGTATCTGAAGTCCAGAAGTAGTGTTCTAATTATCCGCCTTGGTAAGCAATGCTCATAATATCTCCTCGAAAAGAACGAGCTAAAGCAGATGATTTGCATCTACAACAAAGATGAACAATTCCGTGATTACTTTTTAAGAAACGCCAGGTTGTTGCTTTTGCATTGCAGTCATCACAACGTGTAAGCCCATTAATTATCGTTTCTTTTTTTGACTTTAAAATAATGCGGCTGTTTAAGGTTACAGCGTCTTTAAGATATTGATATTTTTTAATCTGTTTGGAACTAAAACCTAATTCTTCATTTTTTTTCTTTAAAAAAATGACCATTTTCTGATAACCTCTCAGCTTTCTTCCGCTAAGTTCACAGTTTGCAATTTTTCTTTCTAAATCAAGAATCTTTTTTTCATTCTGAAAATAAAGTCGTGCCTTAGATTCAAACGACAAAATCTTAACAATTTTGTCGTTTTCTTTCTTTAATAGTTCTTCCTGTAATTTTTTTTTACTTTTTGTTGTTTTCAAGGCTTGATTTACCTCAAAATTTATTTTAGTTATCTAAATTTTAATGTGTAAATCGTATTGGGTCAAAGTTTTTATCTCCTATTGTTACTCCTCTCTTATTCGTCTTCATTCTCTACAATCGATAGCAAAGTCTAAATAGCCAAAAAGACAAAACCAGAAATCTTGGAAACAACTTATTCGGACTTTGATTGTCGAATTACCCAGCGTAGCGAACTTATTGTATATTTTTATAAAAGCAATTTTAAAAATCTATGAATCAGACATATATCAACGAACTAAAAAATCACATCGGCGCGGAAGTAACCTTGAAAGGCTGGCTCTATAACTCGCGGTCGAGCGGCAAGCTCGTTTTTTTACAACTGCGCGACGGAACAGGTATTGTTCAATGCGTCGTTTTTAAACCGAACGACGAGCAATTGTTTGAAAACGCCAAATCGCTCGGACAAGAATCTTCGATAATCGTAAAGGGTAAAGTCAAAGAAGACACGCGCTCGGCAATCGGCGTCGAGCTTGACGTAACCGGTTTGGAAGTCATCCAAAATTCGAGCGAGTATCCGATTACGCCGAAAGAACACGGCACGGAATTTCTGATGGACAACCGCCATTTGTGGATTCGTTCCAGAAAACAGCACGCCGTTTTGAAAGTTCGCCACACGGTAATTAAAGCGACGCGCGATTTTCTCGACTCGAACGGCTTTATCTTAGCCGACACGCCGATTTTCACGCCCGCCGCATGCGAAGGCACGACGACGCTTTTTGAAGTTGATTATTTTGAAGACGATAAAGCGTATTTAACGCAAAGCGGACAGCTTTACAACGAAGCGACTGCCGCAAGTTTGGGTAGAAGCTACGCATTCGGTCCTGTGTTCCGCGCCGAAAAGTCGAAAACGCGCCGCCATTTAACCGAATTCTGGATGGTCGAGCCGGAAATGGCTTACGCTCATCTTGACGACGTGATGAATCTCGGCGAAGGCTTAATAAATTTTATTGTCGAACGAGTTTTAAATGACCGTCAGGAAGAATTAAAAACGCTTGAACGCGACACATCAAAGCTCGAAGCGATTCCGCAAGATAAATTCCCGCGCGTTCACTATGACGATGCCGTGAAAATTTTGCAGGAAGGCTTTCAAAAAGGCGAGATGGAAAACAATTTCGAGTGGGGCGGCGATTTTGGCGCGCCGGATGAAACTTATATCTCGAAACAATTCAATGCACCCGTTTTCGTTCATCATTTCCCTGCCGTCATCAAAGCGTTTTATTTTGAACGCGACGCCGAACGCCCTGAATTAGCTTTAGGCGCAGATTTGCTTGCGCCCGAAGGCTACGGCGAAATCATCGGCGGCGGCGAGCGCGCAATGAATCTCGAATTTCTCGAAAAACAACTTGCCGAACACAATCTGCCGCGCAAAGCCTTTGAATGGTATTTAGATTTACGCCGTTTCGGAACAGTTCCGCACGCCGGTTTCGGAATGGGCGTCGAACGCGCCACGGCTTGGATGTGCGGCATCGAGCATGTCAGAGAGACGATTCCGTTTCCGCGTATGCTTTATCGTTTGAAGCCGTAAATTTAAAATATGAAAATTCTTGTTTTGATTTTTGCTTTATTCGTTTTATCTAGTTGTGCAAATCAAACCTCTGCGCTTAATAGCGACAACATAGCTATAAATAATACGTCGCAACCGAGTCCGACTGTTAGTAATGTTAATGCTAATAGTTGGACGCCGCTTCCTGAAGAAGCAGAAAAAATTGATAACGGAGAACGTGGAAGACTAGAAAAGCAAAATCAACTGTTTAGAGATGTTCCTAACGAATTCAAAAAAATTGATTTCCAGAATTTTTCTTACCCTTATAAGTTTTCTTACAATCAAAAAACAATCTCCGTTCCTCTCAAGAAAGATGAAGATTATAAATATGATATAGAAGGCGACCGCGGGTGGTTTGAAGTTTATGATGTTTTTTTCGTTGATTTAACGGGCGATGATAAAAAAGAAGCTATCGTTTTGCTTTGGCACGTTTCCTGTGGTGTATCTTGCGACGGTGGTTCAGGATTATTCTACGTTTACTCGATTCAACAATCTAAACCAAATCTATTATGGCAGTTTGAAACCGGAAGCCTAGCTTATGGCGGTGGCTTGAAATCTTTCCACACCAAAAATAAGAAAATTACTATTGAAGAATTCGACAAATGTTCTGCCGAAGAAGAAAAACCAAACTGGGGATGCGATTCAAAATTCGCTGCTAAAGATATAATTCGTTTAACTTTTGGATTTAACGGTAAAAAATTTGTGCAGGAAAGTAAAGAGATTATTCCGACTCCTGCGAGCAGTGTAATGAACTACAGGGCTGAAATAAGTATTAATCAATAGTTTTAGTGAATCCAAATTGGATTAGCAAGACGAATAACAAAATATAGAATTTTAATATGAAAGTTTGAGAGAATTATGAGCCGTTGGCGCGGACGTTGGGAAAATTTCTGAGAACTTGCCGTCGAAGGCGGTCCTCCCGTGCGGGGGACGAAACTTACAGCGTGGCGAGTTCCGTCGGTTTTGAAAAGTTTGCAGGAAAACGATTTGGTAATTCCTGAAAATTCAACTGTGCCGACGAAACAGAAGCAAATGTTGAAGGCGACGCTAGAGGTTTTGACGGCGATTGCAAAAGACGTGCGCGAGGGCTTGCTTGAAACCGTCGGCGTCGAAAGCGAGCTTTTGTTTGCCGACGAACGTTGTTCGATGCGTTTGAAATTGCCGGAAGGCGCGGATGCGGAACTTGTCGCGCGGGCGATTGACGCGGAAAATGTCGAAGCGTGGCTTGACGCGGAAAATAAAGTTCACGTGGCGATAAATCCTTGGTATTCGACCAAAGACGTTGACCAAACCGTGCTTTGCACTATCAAAGTTATTCATGTTTTGCTTGGCATTCACGCATCGGATAAGGACGCGGCACAACCGAAAACATTCGGGCAAAAACTGCGCGCTTCTCTCGCCGAGATTTTGACGATTCAAAAAGAAGCCGAAAGAAAAAAGAATTAGTTTGATTGAAAGTAAGAGATAATTTAACGATTTTGCGCCGGATTATTTGCGTCGGTGTTACAAATTCGATTTTTTTGTTACTGTAATTCTTATTTGCTATGCACATTCCAGACGGCTATTTGAGTCCCGTAACTTGCGCCGCTCTTTACGTCGCCGCCGCGCCGTTTTGGGCAATCGCGCTAAGGCGCGTCAAGCGATTATTAAACACGCGCCTTGTGCCGCTTCTATCTGTATTCGCTGCGTTTTCGTTCGTCGTAATGATGTTCAATATTCCATTGCCCGGCGGCACGACCGGACACGCCATTGGCGTTGGAATCGCAACAATCGTTCTCGGCGCTTGGGGTTCGATGCTGGCGATTTCGGTTGCGCTTCTTATTCAGGCTTTGTTTTTCGGCGACGGCGGAATCACGGCTTTTGGCGCGAATTCTTTTAATATGGCGATTGTCGGGTCGCTCGTAGCAGGCGCGGTTTATCGAGTTGCGGCGAATCGCGCGGAAATCACTTCGACGCGCCGAGTAGTTGCCGCCGCGCTTGCCGGTTATGCGGCAATAAACGCTTCGGCTTTCTGCGCGAGTATCGAATTTGGAATTCAGCCGATACTTTTTCACGACGCGAGCGGCGCGCCGCTTTATGCGCCTTACCCGCTTAGTATTGCGATTCCGGCGATGATGATTGGACACCTGACTTTTGCCGGACTTGCCGAATTAATTACTGCGGGCGGCGTTGTCGCTTATCTGCAGCGTTCCGACCCATCGCTTTTAAGATTCACCGCGCCCGACGCGCCGGATTCGGACGCAACACAAAAATCCGGTTGGCGTTCGACGCGCCCGTTGTGGATTGGTCTTGCCGCGCTGATGATTTTGACGCCGCTCGGACTGCTTGCCGCCGGAACTGCTTGGGGAGAATGGAGCACGCGGGATTTTGCCGATGGCTCAATGCGTGAACAAATTGCTACGGCTTCTAATAATCAATTGCCGCCGGATGCGCCGCCCAAAGGTCTGGCACGACTCGCAAGCATTTGGACTGCACCGATGCCCGATTATGCGCCGTCTTTTTTGAGCAGTCGTAAATTTGGTTATATTTTGTCGGCGATGTTCGGCGCGGGACTTATAGTTTTGATTTTTCTGATTATCGGTTGGATTATGCGTAAATAGTTAATTGCAATAGCAAACCTGCGCTACTCTAAGCAGGAAATAATTAAGTTGAATCCTGTTTCAAATCTCAAACTAAAATCCGCGCCGCCGAAAAAAAAGCGTCGCAGAAATTTTGTCGAACGCACGCTTGCAAACTTGGTTCGCAAAACCGAACGCGCGCTGTTTGCCGAAGACCTCGCGCAAACGGATGGCTTTCTGCAAACGCTTGACCCGCGCGTGAAGATTGTCGGACTTTTCGCATTGATTTTAGACGTAACTTTAGCGCGCAATTTTTTTACGATTTTTTTTATTTTTGCAATTGCTGTCGTTCTCGCCATTACCTCGCGCGTTCCGATTAAAACTCTGGCGGCAAGAGCGTGGCTCGGCGCGCTGGCTTTTACCGGAATGATTGCGCTGCCTGTCATTTTTATCACGCCCGGCGATGCGGTTTTACGGCTTCCCTTTTTGAATTGGACGATTACCGCGCAGGGTTTAACCAGCGCGCTTTACTTGGTTTCCCGTGTCGAAACGACAGTTACGCTTTCGCTTTTATTAGTGCTTTCGACGCTTTGGACGCACATTCTAAAAGCTCTGCGCGTTTTGCGCGTGCCGGTAGTTTTCGTCGTCATCTTGGGAATGACGTATCGGTATATTTTCGTAATGCTGGAGACGGCGCGCAATATGTTTGAAGCCAGACAATCGCGTCTTGTCGGCGCGCTCGGCGCAAGCGAAAGCCGCAGACTAGCAGCCGCGAGCATCGGCGTTTTACTTTCCAAAAGTTTTTATTTAAACGCAGAAGTTTATCTTGCAATGCAGTCGCGCGGCTTTCGCGGCGAAATTCGCACGCTCGACGATTTTTCGATGCGGCGACGAGATTGGCTAGCGCTTGTCGCGTTTTTATCGCTTGCGATTTTAGCGTTCTGGCTCGGACGGCAAGATTCTTTTGAGTCGCTGATTAATTTTAATTTTTAGATGAATAGCTTTGTTGCAGAAAATGTTTTTGAAGTGAGCAATGTAACTTTTCGTTACAACGATGTCGTTGCGCTCAACGATTTGTCCGTTTCAATTGAGCAAAACAAGAGAATTGCAATTCTTGGCGCAAACGGTTCGGGAAAATCTACGTTTCTGCGCTTGCTCGACGCGCTTTATTTTCCCGATAAAGGAACAATTTCGGCGTTCGGCGAGCAATTAACCGAAGAAGCGTTTCAAGATGAAGAATTTGCTTTTAATTTTCGCCGCCGCGTCGCCTTTGTCTTTCAAAATCCAGACGTTCAACTTTTCAATCCGACGGTTTTTGACGAAATCGCCTTCGCTCCGCTGCAGCTTCGCTGGTCGAAAGACGAAATCAAAAAGCGCGTCGGCGAAACGATGGAAATGATGGAAATTTCGCATTTGAAAGACCGCTCGCCGCATCGTCTTTCGGGCGGCGAAAAAAAGCGTGTCGCACTCGCCTCGGTTTTAATCCTCGACCCGCAAGTTCTTCTATTGGATGAACCAACCGCTGCGCTTGACCCGAAAAGCCAAGGTCGTGTCGTCGATTTTCTCGTCGGCTGGAGCGGCGCGGCAAAAACCATCATCACTGCCACGCACGACCTCGATATTGTCGAAGACATCTCCGATTACTGTTTCGTTTTCCAAAACGGTCGCATCGCAGGTGCGGGAACGCCCGCTGAAATTCTATCCGACAACGCGCTTCTCGAAAACACAAATCTAATTCACGCCCACCGTCACGCGCATTCAAACGGCGTCGTCCATTCGCATCCGCATTCTCACCGCTTTCACGAACACGGAAAATAATAGTTAAGCTATTTGGCGGCGTATTTAGGCAGACTTACAAACCTACTTTGTTTTTAAAATAAAACAGGCGAGAACAAGTCTCGCCTATAACAATTTGTTTGAAACTATTTTTAACCTTTCGCCTTTTTAATTTCCTCGACAAGAACCGGCATTGCCTCGAAAATATCCCCGACGATTCCGTAATCGGCGATGTCGAAAATCGGGGCTTCGGCGTCTTTGTTGATGGCGATGATTGTCCCTGCGTTTTTCATTCCGACGATGTGCTGGATTGCGCCGGAAATTCCTAATGCGATATAAACTTTCGGCGCGACGGTTTGACCTGAAGAGCCGATTTGACGGTCAATCGGCAGCCATTCGGCGTCGCAAATCGGGCGCGAGGCGGCGAGGTCTGCTCCCAAAGCGTCGGCTAATTCCTGCGCTTTGGCGATGTTTTCCTGAGATTTTATGCCGCGTCCGATGGCTACAATAATTTGGGATTTCGATAAATCAATCGTCGCTTTTGCTTCCTGAAACGGCGCTTCCGGTTTCATACGCGGCACGCGGACTTCGACCGCTTTTATTTCAATCTGCGCGCTTCCGCCTTTCGCCGCGTTGTCGCCACGATACGCGCCCGATTGGAAAGTAACAAAATACGGCGCGTCTCCTTCGATTACAACATCCGCGTCGAGTTTTCCTAAAAAGATACGGCGCGAGAAAACAAGTTTTCCGCCTTTGTTCGTGTAGCGAATGCAATCGCCGACAACTTCCCTACCAAACCTCGCAGCAACTTTCGGCGCAAAATCGCGCACTTGATAAGTGTGTGCCATTACGACGTATTGCGGATTCGTTTCCTTTATTATCTGCGTCCAAGCATCAGCGTAAGCGTCCGGCGTGTAAATGCCGAGATTTTCGTTTTTGGCGACGATAACTTTTTCAACATCGTATTGAGCAATTTCCTGCGCCAGCGCGCAATCTTTGTCGCACGGAATAACAGCCGTAATCTTTAAGTTCAAATCTTTCCCGATTGCCTGTGCCGAAGCAATTGCTTCAAGCGACGCCTTGTTTAATTGGCAATCTTTGTGTTCAATAAATACTAAAATCATAAATCTCCGTGAATAATGAATCCTTTTTCTTTCTATTTACGATTCACTATTCACTATAAAATTCTTACTTCATTTCGCAGTTTTTCAACCAATTGAACTGCGCCTGATTTGGTATCGCCCTTGCCGAGAATTTGCGTTTGCTTTGTTTTAAGCGGCAAATAAACCCGCTCGATTTTCTGCGCCGAGCCGGAATCGGTAATTTGCGGCGCAACGTCGCGGATTTCTTTTTTTTTCGCCGCCATAATTCCTTTTAAGGAAGCGTAACGAATTTGCGAGATACCCGATTGAATCGTCAGGAGCGCGGGCAGTTGGTAATTAAACCATTGATACCAGCCGCTTTCTAATTCGCGTTTAATTCTTAAAGTTTCGCCTAAACTCGCGCGGTCAATATCAATAACAATCGTGGCGTGCGGAATGTCGAGCAGTTCGGCTAAAATCACGCCCGTCTGTCCGTAGCTCGCGTCGTCCGACTGCAAGCCGGTGAAAACTAAATCAGCGTTTTCTTCTCGGATCGCGTCGGCAATAGTTTTCGCAATTTGGAACGGCGATAATTTACTAGCTTCTTCGACTATAATATGTATCGCTCGGTCTGCGCCGCGTGCCAGCGCGTCTTTCAAAACTGCTTTTGCGCTTTGTGCGCCGAGCGTGCAGACGACGACTTCCCCTTCGCCTTTCGCTTCTTTTACACGCAACGCTTCTTCCAGCGCATATCCGTCCGACTCATTTGTTTGATGGGCAATATCGGATTCTTCAATCCATTTTTCGTCTTTGCCAATCCGCAAAACCGCGTCTTTATTGGCGACTTGTTTCATTAAAACAATGATTTTCATAACTTATTTATCCGAAAGTTTTTTGATAATTGCCTTCGCTAAATTTTCGTTTATTTCCTTGTGGCGCGGAACAGGTTGCGATTGTTTGGTTGTTTGATTTGTGAACCAATCGTGATTTCCGCCGTGACGGATTAATATGCAGCCCATTTCCTCAAGTCTTTTTATTAAATCACGCCTTTTCATCAGGCAATTTCTAACTCTTCAACTTTTCTGATAAATGGAATATTTTCCGATTCGACATCTTTGAGCAAATCCTTCAAGTTTTCCAGCAGTTCCTCTTTTGAATATGCTTGCGTTTGATAATCAGGATATTCGTTGAGATAACCTAGAAAAAACTCGCCGTCCTTCCAAAATGTATATTCAACCGTTTTCATACCTGATTTCGATTGCCCTCACTGTTCAAAACATTTAAATATCAAACACGCATTCGTGCCGCCAAAACCGAAACTATTTGACAACACATATTCGACTTCTGCCGGGCGCGCTTCGTTCGGCACATAATCTAAATCGCAATCGGGGTCGGGAAATTCGTAATTTATCGTCGGCGGTAAAACTTTTTCGGTTAAAGCTAAAATCGAAAAAACGGCTTCAATTCCGCCCGCTGCGCCGAGCGCGTGTCCGGTCATCGATTTGGTCGAACTGACAGCAAGTTTATATGCGTGTTCGCCAAATGTGCGCTTAATCGCCAGCGTTTCAAATTTGTCGTTATACGGCGTCGAAGTTCCGTGAGCATTGATGTAGCCGATTTGTTCGGGAACAATTCCGGCGTCCTTTATCGCTTTTTGCATTACCCGCATCGGACCTGAGCCGGTTTCGTCCGGCGCCGTGATGTGAAAAGCGTCGCCGCTCATTCCGTAACCGACAATTTCGGCGTAAATCTTTGCGCCGCGCGCCTGTGCAAAGTCTAGTCCTTCTAAAATGAGGATTCCCGCGCCTTCGCCGCAGACAAAGCCGTCGCGCTCTAAATCAAACGGGCGCGAAGCGTGTTTCGGATCATCGTTGCGAGTCGAAAGCGCGCGCATCGCCGCAAAACCTGCAACCGACATCGGCGTAATCGCCGATTCCGCGCCACCGCAAATCATCGCGTCGGCGTCGCCGCGCTCGATAAAACGGAAACTGTCGCCGATGGCGTGCGCCCCAGCCGCGCAAGCCGTCGCCGTCGCCGTATTCGGACCCTTTAATCCGTGCCGAATCGAAACGTTTCCCGATGCAAGGTTGACGATTGACTGCGGAATAAAAAACGGCGAAACACGGTCGGGTCCGCCAGCCAGCAATTTATCGTGTTCGCGCTCGATTGCCCAAAAATCGCCGATACCCGAACTTATATAAGTTCCAATCATCTCGGCGTTTGAATCGTCAACCTTCAAACCGCTGTTTTTAATGGCTTCGTCGGACGCGGAAATCGCAAAATGAGTAAACGCGCCCATTCGCCGCGCTTCCTTTTTTTCAAGGAACTGAAGCGGGTCAAAATTTTTAATCTCGGCGGCAATTTTTACCGAAAATTTTTCCGTGTCGAATTTCTTTATATAATCGACGCCGCTCTCGCCGCGAAGCAGCGCCGACCAAGTCGCTTCGACACTATTTCCGCACGGCGTTACTAATCCGAGTCCTGTAACTACAACACGACGTTTCATAATTTAATGGAAAATGGAAAACGGATAATGGAAAATGCGTTTTAATTTTACATTTTCCATTTTCCATTTTCCATTTTATTAATCTTGTTTATGCTGTTCGACATAAGCGTAGGCGTCGCGGACGCTTTGGATTTTTTCGGCGTCTTCGTCAGGAATTTCGATGTCGAATTCCTCTTCAAAACGCATTACAAGCTCGACCAAATCGAGTGAATCCGCGCCCAAATCTTCGATAAAGCGGGCGTTTTCCGTAACTTCCGCCTCATCTACACCTAATTCGTCAACAATAATTTGTTTAATTTTATCTTGAACTTCTGACATTTTTTTCTCCTGTTTTTATAAAAGTTGCAGATAGTTGCAGGCAGTTGAGACAAACAGTTACAAAGAAACTCTGCAACTGTCTGTCAACTCTGCAAACTCTCAAAACTATTTTTAAGACTTTCAAAATTCTCGACATTCAAACAACGAACATCACGATTAATTTGCCTTACCAAACCCGACAAAATTTTTCCAGCGCCCACTTCGACAAATGTATCGACGCCTTCAAGAATTAAGTTTTCTACCGATTGCGCCCAGTGCACAGGCTTTGAAACTTGTTCAGTTAAAGCCGCGCAAACTCTTTTGCCTGATTTATTTATTTCGGCTGAAACATTTTCGATAATCGGAAACTTCAAATCCTGAAAATCAATTTTGTCTAATTCCTTTGCCAATCTTTCCCGCGCCGGCAGCATTAAAGCGCAGTGAAAAGGCGCGGAAACGTTTAGCTTTATTGCTCGTTTTGCGCCGCGTGTTTTTAATAGTTCGCAGGCGCGGTCAACAGCTTCCACATTTCCCGCAATCACGATTTGCGACGGAGAATTAATATTCGCCGGACTGCAAACTTGTCCTTCTACCGCTTCGGCGCAAGCGTTTTCAACAGTTTCAAGCGGTAATCCTAAAATTGCCGCCATTGCTCCTGCGCCGACCGGAACGGCTTCCTGCATATACGCGCCGCGCTTGCGAACCGTTTTTACGGCATCCGAAAACCGAAGTGTGCCAGCCGCGACCAGAGCCGAATATTCGCCCAAGCTATGTCCGGCGACAAAATCCGGCATCGGAAAATTTTCGGTTTCCATCGCGCGAAATGCGGCGACGGAAACCGTCAAAATCGCAGGCTGGGTGTTTGCGGTTAAAGCTAAATCTTCCGCTGTTCCCGAAAAACACATCTCAGAAAGCGAAAATCCGAGAGCATCGTTGGCTTCTTCAAAAACCTCGCGTGAGGCAGGAAAATTATCAAATAAATCTTTTCCCATTCCTACGCTTTGCGAGCCTTGTCCCGGAAATATAAAAGCGGTTTTGCCCATTTCTATAGTTTTCAAAAATCTAAAATCTGACGAGCGTTCCGCCCCAAGTTACGCCGCCGCCGAAAGCCGTCATCAAAACAAGGTCGCCTTCTTTGACTTTGCCCGCTTGAATACATTCGTCAAGGGCAATCGGAATCGAAGCCGACGAGGTATTGCCGTGCTGCGCTATATTTGAATAAACTTTTTCTTCCGGCACGCCGAGTTTTGAAGCGACGGCATCTGTAATTCTCTGGTTTGCCTGATGCGGAATAACCAAATCAACGTCTTCGACCGAATAACCGGCTTTGTCGAGCATTTCCTTGGAAATTTCGGTCATCGAGCGAACGGCAATTTTGAAAAGCTCATTGCCTTTCATTTTGAAAAAGTGCATCCGGTTATCAATCGTCTCGTGCGTCGTTCCCATTCGAGTGCCGCCGCCGGGCGAATAAAGCTGTTCGGCAAAACGCCCGTCGGAAACGATTTTTGTCGCTAAAATTCCTTTGTCTTCCGCAACCGGAGCAAGCAGAGCCGCGCCCGCGCCGTCGCCAAAAATTACGCACGTTCCCCGGTCTGTGTAATCGACGTATTTAGTCAAAATTTCCGCGCCGATAACCAGCGCGTAACGGATTTGTCCGGTCCGAATCATCGATTCGATTATAGTCAAACCGTATAGAAAACCGGAACAAGCAGCAAACAAATCAAAGCCGGCGGCTTTTGTCGCGCCGATTTCGGCTTGAATTAAAGCGCCGGTTGAAGGCATTATCTGGTCTGGCGTCGTCGTCGCGCAAACGATTATGTCTATGTCGGAAGCGTCAACGCCGGAACGCTCAAGCGCCTGCCGCGCCGCTAAAACGCCGAATTGAGAAGTGTATTCGTCAGCCGCAGCTTTATGACGCTGTTTGATGCCGGTGCGCGTTGTTATCCATTCGTCAGATGTATCCACAAGTTTTTCCAAATCGGCGTTCGTTAAAACTCCGCTCGGGTAACTGTGTCCGGTGCTGATGATTCCTGCGTTTTGTGATGCCATTAATTTTTATTGAAACTCAAAACAGGCGGAAGGTCAAAACCCTTATTCCGATTCGTCCACTTCAATAATTTTACGACCTTTGAACATTCCTGTTTTCGGATTTACGCGGTGCGGCTGCATCGGCTCGCCCGTTTCCTTGTCGAGATAAAACTGTGGCACTTTCAGCGCGTCGTGCGCGCGGCGTTGGCGCGTCCGTGATTTTGAATGTCTGCTTTTTGGATTTGGCATTATTACTCCTTGAATTAAAAACGTAAAACTGAAAATTTCAAATTTTCGGCTCTACATTTTTTACTTTTCATTATTAATTTTCAACTCGCGCAAGCCTTGCCAGCGCGGGTCGATTTCTTTTTCTTCGCAATTACAATCTATCAAATTTCGGTTCGCGCCGCATATCTGGCATAAACCTTTGCAATCGGTTTGGCACAAAATCTGTATCGGAACAGCCAATAAAATCTGCTCGCGTGTTATTTCGCTTAAATCTATTTTGTCGCCTTCAAAAATTGAAACTTCCAAATCTTGCAGATTCAGTCGAGCTTCCCGCTCGTTCGTGTAATTTTCAGGCGTTACAAAATTCACTTCAAAAGGAATTTCTAAATTGCTCCGAACCGGCTGCAAACAGCGGTTGCATTCAAGTTCGACGTCAGCAAAAATCTTGCCTTTGACGCTTGTTTCGACAATTCCCTTTGTCAATTCGCCTTCGATTCTGACGTCATCGTTTAGCTTTACCGCTTCGTCTTCCAGATTAACTTCTTCACGCGGCAGCAGAAAATCAAACGATTTATGTTTGTCTGCAAGCACGCTTAAATCAATTACCATAACTGCTCTCTCAAGAAGGATACTCTACAGGTTTCAAACAGCGCAAAAGCAAAAGAAATTATTATAGTCATTGAAGTGCCTGTGTCAAACCGTCTTTTCGGCAAATGCCGAATTTATTCGGGTTTACAGCTGATCACAAATTATTTTTGAAACGATAATTTGCAGGAACTTTTCGCTCCACTCGGTGTCTAAGAATTAAAATGCCAAAAGGAGAAAATTTATGCAACCAGTAAAGCCAGCAATTAACGTAACGCCTTTGATTGACATTCTTCTCGTTCTTTTGATTATTTTTATCATTATTTCGCCCTCGAAGCCGACCGGATTTAAGACAAAAATTCCGCAAAAGGCAACCGAAAACGGCGTGACGAATCCGCACACTTTAGTCGTCTCTTTGAAGTCCGATTCAAGTTTTCGTCTTAACAATGAGGACGATTTGGGAAGTCTTGAGACGCCGGAAAAACTTATGAACAGGCTTTCTGAAATATTTCGTGAGCGAACGAAAAACCACGCTTATTCGGAAGGCGCGGAGTTGCGCGGAGATTTAACGGAAGATGAAAAAATCGAGAAAACCGTTTTTATCAAAGCGTCGCGAACAGTCGGTTACGGAAAAGTCGTGCAGGTAATCGACGCGGTTAAAACCGCCGGAGCAAATCCGATTAGTCTGCAAATCGATGATTTAAACTAAGCTGATAAAAAGTTTGTTTTCGCAAAAAAAGTTTCGACTGGGATAAGGAATTTGTGCTAGAATTTTTAGTGTCCTTTGCGGGACATTTTTCCGTTTGCCCTTGCTCAAATACTCTCCTTTTTCTATTATTTTTTTTGCGATGGCGGATTACTACAAAACATTAAAAGTTTCGCAGAAGGCTTCTAATGCCGAGATAAAATCGGCGTATCGCCGCTTGGCTAGAAAACTTCACCCGGATGTGAACGGCGGCGCGGAAACGACTTCGCGCGAGTTTGCCCGAGTCGCAAAGGCTTATGAAATACTAGGAAATCCGCAGGTGCGCGCCGAATACGATAAAAAACTGCTTAGAGAACAATATAATTCTGCTAACGCATCGGTTTTCAAATCGGAAAATCAACACGCGCGGCGCTGGCGGCAGATGGCTTACGAGCGCCGCTATAACGAAATCATCGACCGAATGATTGCCGATGAACGGCGCGAATCGCTTGCGCTGCAAAAAATTATTTTTCCTCTTGTCGCGCTTTTCGCTTCAACCTGTTTTGTCGCCGTATTTAAACCGTCGATTTGGGCAAATTCTGCGGCAATCGGAAAAATGATTTTGCTCGCGCTGTTCGTCGCCGGAATTTTTCATCTTTTCAGCCGCTTGCGCGTCGCCTTTGAACGCTACACATACAGAGACGAAAATATACACGATTCGATTTTGGAGGAAACTCCGCCGGAAATAAAGCCTTTCACGCGGCGCTTGGCAATTTGTTTTCTGGTTGCCGGATTCTGTTTGAGTTTAGGCGTCGGGCTGCTAATCGGCAGTTTTTTCGATTTTTCGATAACCGATTCGATGCCTGCTTTTTTCGCGGCGCGTTTGAAACCGGAATTTATTTTCTATCCGCCGATTTTTGTTTTGCTAGTCGATTCGATGCACGCTTTCGCTACCCGTATGGACTATTGATGACGCCGCTTGACAACCTTCTATTCGGCAATTATACTTTGTAGTTTCTCTTCGATAAGAGAATAATTTCACTAGTTTTACAATAGAATATACGGAGAGGAGTTTAATGCCGAATCATAAATCAGCCGAAAAGCGCGTGCGGCAAAACGAAAAGCGCAGGGACGTTAATCGCAATAACAAAAGCCAGTTGCGCAGCCAAATTAAAAAACTTCGCGCGGCAATCGGAACGAGCGACAAATCGCAGAGCCAAGAGCTTTTAAATCCGACGATTTCTTTAATCGATAAAGCCGTCAACAAAGGCGTTTTGCATAAAAATACGGCGGCGCGTTACAAATCGCGTCTAACGTCGCATACCAACAATTTAGCCTGAGCCGAAAAACAAGTTTCATCTCATAACTTCATAGTTTTTTCTCCTTTGATTTTATCGGAAACAAGCCTTAAGCAAGTTTGTTTCCGCTTTTTTTATTTAAAGAATTAAACGGCGGTCAGCTCGCAAACGAGCATTTCAATTTGCAGGCGCGGCGTGCCTTTTGAAGACTTTATCGCTAAATCGGCGTCGGCAATTCTCTGCATTATACGCGAAAGATTTTCGTCATCGGCGCGACGTGCAGTTGCCAAAAAATCTTCCTGTTTTTTGTAATGTAGTTTTATAACTCGCGCTACTTCGCTGCGCTCAACGCCTTGCTTCATCAATTCTTTTGCTAAAAAAAGTCGGTGAAAATTGTAAGCAATCAAACCTAAAATCATTAAAGGCTCTGCTCCGTCGTCGAGAATTTTCTTTAGCGTTTGAAGTGCATACTTCTTGTTTTTCGCCAATAAATAATCGGTCAGTTCAAAGTTGTCAATCTCGCGCAAATTAGGCACAAGCGATTCGACTAGATCAAAAGTAATCAGTTTATCGGGCAAAGCGGCGACGGCAAGTTTTTCAACTTCGTTCGTCAAACGTCGCACATTATTGCCGGCTAAACCGACCAAATGCCGCAACGCTTTTTCATCGGCTTCGGCATCGAATTCTTTTAGTTTATTTCTCGCCCAGCCAACTAATTCTTTGTCATCGAGTTGGGCAAATTCAACCGCAACAGAATTATCTAAAAGTAATTTTGAAATTTTACGCCGTTTGTCGAGTTCGTCGGCAATAAAAATTACAACGCACGTCTCCGCCGGTCGTTTGAGATAACGCGCCAGAATTTCTTCGTCTTCTTCTTTGAGATTATCTTTTTTCGAGTTTGCCGAAACGACCACATTTGTTATTTTGACGACGCGCCGCGCGGCAATCATCGGAAGCTGCTCGGCATCTGACAGCGCATATTGAATTTTGCTGTCGCTCAAAGAGTGTTCGATTTCGTTAAATTCCCGAAGCGCTGAATCAGCCAGAACCAAATCCGTAATTGTTTTCGCCGCTAAATCGCGCAGGTAATTTTCCGCACCAAAAAGCAGATAAAGAGGCGCAATTTCGCGCTTCTTCAGTTGAGTCCATAATCCTTCTTTTCCTAAAATCGCCATAACAAAAATTAGGTGTTAGGTTACAGATGTTAGGTGTTACGGAAACCAAACTAACACCTATCACCTATTTCCCTTTTTCTTCCTTCACGCCTAAACCGTTGACGATTGTCGAAACGACCGATTCGGCAAACGCACGCGCTATTCGCTCGACCGCCGGGTCTTCCTCGTTAAAAAACGAGCGCGGGTCTTCTGAAAACTCAAACGAATCTCGGAAAACCAAGTTCTGATTGTCGTAAAGAATTTTATTTTCCCGCAAATCCCGTATTGTAACGGCGGCAACAATCGTTACTTCGTAAACGCGCGCGCGTCCCTGCCGGTCAAGCAAAACGCCGGAGAAATTAAAATTCCGAATCGTGCCTTCGACGGCGGCGTCCGCGCCTTCGCGCGTGCCTTGAACCTGCAATCCCCGCCCGCGCTTGATAATTTCGCGGCTGACGGCTTCGGTAAAACGCGATTCGACGCGGTAACGCGCGCCTTCGACTTCAAATTGAAAAGACGGCACGGCAATCTTTTTTATATTGCGCGGCAAACCTGAATTCGTTACCGGCTTGTAGCATTCGGTAAAGCCCGTTGCGAGCAGGAAAAGTCCGATTATTATTGCAAATTTTATAAACTTCATAATTGTTTTTTAATAGCTTCGACGATTTTCAGAGTGTCAATTGTCGCTCTTACGTCGTGAACACGAATGATGTTTGCGCCGTTCCAGACTGAAACGGCGGCGGCGGCGAGCGAGCCGTTTAATCTTTCCGAAGCCGAGCTATTGTCCAAAATTTTTCCGATAAAAGATTTGCGCGAAACGCCGACCAGAAGTGGAAATTCACAAAATTCTGCGGCAAGTCTGTCGAGTTTTGCCAGCAATTCCAAATTGTTCTCGAAAGTTTTGCTGAAACCGAAACCGACATCGAGCGCGACGTTTTCTTTTTTAACGCCGAAACTCACGGCTTTTCGGATGCTTTGGCTCAAGCCGTTTTTTACTTCTTCTAAAATGTCTTTAACCGGCGCTTGTTTGTGCATTGTCGCAAAATCGCCACGCGAGTGCATTAAAACGAGTCCTGCATTTGTCTGTGCGGCAACGTCTGCCATTTTTTCGTCAAAGCGAAGACCGGAGATGTCGTTGATGATTTCCGCGCCCGCATTAATGGCAACTCTGGCAACTTCGGATTTGCTTGTGTCAATCGAAACGGGAACATCAAACCTTTTTGCAATCGCTTCAATCACTGGCACGACGCGCCGATTTTCTTCAGTTGCCGAAACTCTTTCGCTGTTCGGTCTAGTCGATTCTCCGCCGATGTCTAAAATATCTGCGCCGTCTTCAATGAGTTTTTCGGTTTGTCTTACGGCGTTTTCAACTGAAAAAAATTTTCCTCCGTCGCTAAAGCTGTCCGGCGTTACGTTCAGAATCGCCATCACCAGCGTTTTTTCCCGAAAATCAATTTTTCGTTTAGAAGTGTGCCAGAAATTTTGCATTGTGCCGAAGGCGAGAAATAAAATCTATCCCGCGCTTTTATTCAATTGTCATTCGGGCTACATCTAAAATCGAATAACGTCCGATTGAGCCGTTTTTTGTAATCAAGGTCAAGATGTCTTTATCGACGCCGACGCGCAAAACTTCGCTCATCGGATGTTCGATTTTTGTTCCGTCTTTGAATAAAATTATGAGTCGAACATTTTCTAAAGGATTCGGCTCGCTCGGTTTTGCCGCTTCGATTGATTTTTTCGGTTTTGTTTTAGAAACATTTGACCGCTTGGAATTCTGCTTTTTTGCGGCACTAGTGTCGGGAGCAGGCTTTAACGGTTTTTTCGGATTCTCTTTTGTCGCAGTTTTTTCTTCAACTTCTGTTTCTTTTACTTCCGGTTTCTCTTCATTATTCTTCTCGTTGGCGGATTTTTTTGATTCATTTTCAGAATCTTTAACTTCCGTCTTTTCTTCAATCTTGGTTTCACTCTTTTCCGGCTCATTTTTAGCTACCGTTTCCTTTGGCTTCGGCGTTGGCTTGGGTTTTACCTCAATAATTGTGCCGACTGAATTGACGCGCACGTCGCTTTGATTTTCCGTTTTGACCGTCGGCTGTTCCGGCACGTCGGATTCGGCGACGGCTTGCGCCGGCACGAAACTTCCCGCGAACTTCAAGCTGTAAGTTGCCGCTTCATCATTCGGCGTGCGTCCTTCAATTCGCAAAATAAGTTTTTCCGGTTTGCGTAGGTAAATGACGCGACCTGTTTCATTTTCCGTCGTGTCTGAAAAGACTTTGATTTTCGTCAAAGGTCGCAGATTTTCGGCGGCAAATATATCGATGTCGCCGTCGAGATT
>JALYZF010000247.1 GCA_030948995.1 Acidobacteriota bacterium | reverse complement strand
CTACGCAGGCGAGTGGAGCATAATCCCTGTTTTTCTGATTCTGGCTGGTGTAGATAGTTTTCTCGTCGGCAATCAAACGAAGTTCGGTAAAATTCTTCATAAAGTCATTTTTGTAACAGGAATGATGCTTTTTGTGCTGACTATTGGGTTTCTCATTGTGAAAAGATTTTTGTAAAGCAGTTTAAATTTCATTTATTTATTACCGGCTGGCAATAAAAATTGCCAGCCTTTTTTGCAAAAAATTTGCAAGCCAGCGTCAATTCTTATCCGTTTTGAAACATCAAAATCACAAATCGAAAAAGTTTATGAGCCGAAATTTTATTAATTTACTGACGGTTTTGGCTGTGTTGTTTGTAATTACGGCTTGCGTTTGCCGCTCTGACAGAGATTCTCAATCGTCAGTTTCGACCAATTCGACAAAAACCTTTAAAAATGATTCAAGTCCTACCAAAGCATTTTCCGAGGACGAAGATTCAATCGACAAAAAAAAGGATGAAGGCGATTTTATCGTCGAGCATCTGCAGGTAAAAAATCCGCACTTCGCCGATATTGACCGCCAAATAAAAGAAGATAAAACTTTGGAAAAAGCGGCGGACAAGCTCAATCGCTCTTTAATTTTGCCGCGCGATATTATTCTTAGAACGAAAGACTGCGGTGAAGCCAATTCATTTTACGACGCGAACGATTATTCGGTAACGATTTGTTACGAATTGATGGAACGTTTTTACAAAGTTTTTCGCGCAAGCAGCGGGAGCGACCAAAAGGCTTACGACAAAATGTTTGACGCAGTGCGATTTGCCTTTCTACACGAACTCGCCCATGCGCTGATTGACGTATACAAATTGCCCGTTACCGGCAACGAGGAAGACGCCGCCGACCGCTGTTCGGTTTATATAAATCTGACCGAACTCGGCGACGACGGTGCTCACGCCGTGCTTGCCGCCATTGATGTCTTCGCGGTTGAATCGAAGGCAAAAATGCCGTCCGAGAAAAATATGGCTGACGAACATCTTCTGCAGGAGCAGAGATTTTACAACTCGCTCTGTCTAATTTACGGCTCGAACCAGAACAAATACGCTTATCTCATTGGCGAAAATTATTTGCCGCGCGCGCGCGCCGAGCGCTGTCAAGCTGAATACGCGCAAACGGTAAACAGTTGGGAAAATCTGCTTTCGCCGTGGCGGAAAAAATAAACATTCAATACTGCGCCTGAATAAAGAAACGTTTGGTAAAGTAGCTATATATTTTACCTTTGAAATGCGGCAGAAAGCCGCCTTTGCTTTTTGTCAGGCGCACAAGTTAAACTTTTTGGTGTTTTTCCAAAATAAAATACTGCAAATCAATTTATGAAAATTCACGAATATCAAGGCAAAGAAATTTTAAAACAATTCGGCGTTCCCGTTCCGCGCGGAATTGTAGCGCGCACGCCGGAGGAAGCGGAAAACGCGGCGCGCGAACTGGGAACTGACATAACGGTCGTCAAAGCGCAGATTCACGCCGGCGGACGCGGCAAAGGCGGCGGCGTCAAACTCGCCAAATCGCCGGAAGAAGCCCGAAAACTTGCCGACGAGATTCTTGGAATGATGCTCATAACGCACCAGACGGGCGCGGAAGGACAGGAAGTAAAAACGCTTCTTGTCGAAGAAGGTTTGCCGATTGACAAGGAGTTTTATCTCGGCATAACTTTAGACCGCGTTTCAGGCAGAAATGTTTTTATGGCGTCGCAGGCGGGCGGAATGGACATTGAAAAAGTTGCCGAAGAGACGCCGGAATTGATTTTAAAGGAAACGATTGACCCGGCGGTCGGGCTTCGACCGTATCAAGCGCGCGAACTTGCATTCGGTCTCGGCATCCCCGCAGATTTAATCAATCAAGCGGCGAAATTTATGATGTCTCTTTACGAAGCGTATGAAAAATCAGACGCTTCTTTGATGGAAATCAATCCGTTTTTGCTGACGAAAGATAATCGCTTGATTGCGCTCGACGCGAAAGTAAATTTTGACGACAACGCAATGTATCGTCATAAAGATTACGCCGCGCTTCGTGATTTGGCGGAAGAAGAACCGCTTGAAATCGAAGCCTCGAAATATGATTTGAATTATATAAAACTCGACGGCAACATCGGCTGTATGGTCAACGGCGCGGGGCTGGCGATGGCGACAATGGACATTATCAAACTCGCGGGCGGCGAGCCGGCAAATTTTCTGGATGTCGGCGGCGGCGCGTCGCAGGAAAGAGTCGAGCAGGCATTTAAAATTTTGCTCGCCGACGAAAACGTCAAAGCCGTTTTAATTAACATCTTCGGCGGCATCGTGCGCTGCGATATGGTCGCCTCCGGCGTCGTCTCGGCGGCGAAAAATCTCGGCGTTTCGATTCCGATTGTCGCCCGTCTTGAAGGCACAAACGTCGAGGAAGGCAAGCGTGTTTTGCGCGAATCCGACATTAAAATTATTTCCGCCGATGGAATGAACGACGCGGCGGAAAAAGTCGTCTCGGCGGCGAACGCGCAGTATTGATTCAGTGTTGATAAAAATCAAAAGGCTCTGATAAAATCGCGATTTTATCAGAGCCTTTTGATTTAATTTTAATTTGTGGGTGCATTCCACGCCGAGCCGTCACTGTATTCAATTCTTTTTATAAAAATTTTTTCCGAATATTTGGCATCGAATTTTTTCCCCTCTTGTGAAGCGTCAACCGTGGTAGTCGGATAAATTTTAGATTTTTCAGATAGGGTTTTACTCTTAACGGGGAGAATTTTTGTTGTCGTTATAAACTCTCTGCGCCCGGCTTCTTGGTTTTTGTCTATATCGAAAAAAGTATAATCCCACGTAATCGAACTGATAGTTTTTTGACTGTGATTAGTAATATTTATTTCGTAAAGATAATATCCATTAGTTGAAAATATTTTGCCTAACGAGCCGCTGGTCAGAGATGGAGTCGGATGGTTTGGCAACGGAGCCGGCGGAAGACCTTGAGCCTGTCTGCTTCTATTATATTCTACGGCTTCTCTGTAATCCTTTTCATACTGCCGTTGTTGATCAAAAACTCCAAAAATGTCGGAGTTAATGTCATTATTAAATCGGGGATATGCTCTAAAACTCCATTTTTTCTTGTTAATTACCACATTAGACTGATTACCGGCAGTATCCGTTTGCGCTGATACAGCAGAAACAAAAAAGAAAAGTAAAAAAAACAAAAATAAGTTTTTCATACTGACCTCCGATTTATAAATGATTCCTGTTTAGACAAGTAAATCAAAATTATAAATTTTTAATTACTTCATATTTGCAGGCTTCAGCCGCCTTCGAGTTCTTATCTTAGCAACAATATACTCGTATTAAAGTTGATGCACAAGTTTTTTAATAATAGAATTGAGTACTCTCCGCCGGACTGAAAATTATTATCCTCAAAACAGTTTCTTAATTGACTCTAAGTTCAAGAAGTTAAAATTACCAAATTAATATCATTTACTATTCAATGAATATTAATATAGGACTTACGCAGTTGGGAGAAGCAAATAACGCGGATTCGATAAATAGGCTCGAACCGCATCACGAATAATAGTGGTTTTTGCTTGTATCCAACTCATCTTTTCTCGATGACAATGACTTTCAAGCCGCACAAACGCCCTAATACAAAGCCCGATGTGATTGCTCACGGGGCGCAGGCGGCGGCATTGAGCGCGTTCGATCAGACATTGCTGTTTCAGAGCGCGATGATACATCTGAATGCGCCACGCAGATGTGGCAAAGACTTCTCGTTCTGTTTCGCTCATCGCCGAAAGACTCGTCGCCCAATATTCCGCCGCGCCGTCTGTGGCACGAACCCGGAACACCTTGACTTCGCCGAAACCCTTGAGCCACACCATTGTTCCATCACCGCCGGCAAGTCCGGCTTCGGAAACTGCTTTCAACCCGCTCCGGTTGACGTTGATTTGACGGTTCGATTTCAGGCGCGTCAAGAAATGCCAGCCGAGAGCGCGAACCAATTTCAGGTTTTCAATCGAACCATACCAGCTATCAAAGCAAACCAGCTTTGGATTGAAACCGCGCTCCGAAGCGCACATCAGCATCTCCGAGAAATGGTCGTTTTTGGTTTTGCCGTCGCGGTCTTTGTCAAACACGCGATAATCAACCGGGACGCATCGTCTCCCGTCCGTCCAAAGCAAAGTAATCAAATTGATGCCGGAGACGACAGCCTTCTGCTTACCAGACCAATGCCGATAAACAAGGGCGTTTCTCTCCGAATACGGCTTCTCAAGAGTCGAATCATCCAGAACAAGAATGCCGCTTTGCAAATCAATTTGCGTTCGCGCTTCTGCCCAAAGCGTTTCCGAGTCGGGTTCGAGCCGCGCGAGCAGCCGCGTAAAAGCGTCGTGCGCCGCAGCGTCTTTGCTTTTCGGCTGCACGCGCTCGGCTTCAGTTGCCGTGACATCGCGCGGCGTGGCAATAATAAAGTTAATGTAATCTTCGTCGGTTATTTTCGGCGGATTCATTCTTTATTTTTATCAAATATCTGTTCAACTGCGTAAGTCCTA
>JALYZF010000246.1 GCA_030948995.1 Acidobacteriota bacterium | reverse complement strand
ATTATAAACCGTATCGCGCTCGACCGCTTCAAAACCCGCGTTTTCAATCATCGTAATCAATTCGGTTTTAGTCATTTTCTGTTCGCCGTCTGCTTCGCCCGAATAGCTGTGCGTTAACTCACCGCCGTCGGTGATTGTGCCGTCAACGTCGTTAGCGCCGAAATGCAACGCGGTCTGTGTCGTCGCTTTGCCGAGCATCACCCAATACGCTTTGATGTGGTCGAAGTTGTCAATCATCAGGCGCGACACGGCAATCGTCTTCAAATTGTCAATCGCGTCCGGTCCCGGCAGCGACGAAAGCGCAGTTCCCGGCGGATAAAACGCGAGCGGAATAAAACATTGAAAACCGCCGGTTTTGTCCTGCTGTTCGCGCAATTTTACAAAATGGTCAACGCGGTCTTCGATTGATTCGATATGCCCGTAAAGCATCGTCGCGTTTGTTTTCAAACCGGCTTTGTGGACTTTTCCGGCGAGTTCGAGCCAACGATTACCGTCGCATTTATGGTCGCAAATCCGCGAGCGAGTCGGCTCGGCAAAAATCTCCGCGCCGCCGCCCGGACACGAATCCATTCCCGCCGCTTTCAAACGCTCAATAACTTCCTCGTCCGACATTTTGTAAAACCGCGCCATAAAATCTAGCTCAACCATCGTCAACGCTTTCAAATGTAATTTCGGAAACTCTCTTTTGAGCGACGAAAACAAATCGGTGTAATACTCAAACGGCAATTTCGAGTTCAACCCGCCGACAATGTGCAATTCGGTCGCGCCTTCTGCAACGGCGTTTCGCGCAATCTCGATTCCTTCGTCAATCGAATGCGTGTATGCGCCTTCCTGCCGCGCACGTTTATAAAATCCGCAGAATTTACAGTCGGCGACGCAGATATTCGTATGATTAAAATGCCGGTTGACGTTGAAATAAGTCGTCCGCCCGTGTTTTTTCCGCCGCACAAAATCGGCGAGTTTGCCGAGCGCGTTCAAATCGTCGGTTTCATAAAGCGCCACGCCTTCATCAAAAGTCAGGCGCTCGCCCGCTTCAACCTTTCGGGCGATAAAATTTAATTTCGTATCAAATGAAAATTGCATAAATTCAAATTTAAGTTAAATCAAAACTCGGCGCGCTGTGCCATTCGTGCGCAATGTTTTGCATCAGCAAAGCGTGGTCGAATTCAATTGAATCTTTCGGAAAAATCGTTTCATCGTCGTAAAAACTTGATTGGACAAAATCCAAATCTAGTGCTTCAACTTTCCAATGTTTAATTTCCAAACTGATTCCGTCCAAATTAGTGCCGTCTTTTGTAACGGAATAACCGAGCGAACCTTTTTCAAAAAATTTAGATGCTTCATCAAGAGAAGAGAAGGCAGAATTTTCAGGAAGGTTTTTTGAAACTATTCCGGCGAGTTTGACTGAAGCCGTTTCATCTTCGGATTTCATCGAAAAATTTATTTTATTTCCAATTTCCGAAACTTTAAAATTTGCTCTGTGATGTTCACCCGGAAAAAGTTTTCCGCCAACTGCCGAATTGATGAAAGAATCGGTATCGCGGCGCGGAATATAAACGCCTTCGCGCGTTTCGCCATTTTCGTTTTCCCACAAAACCGCAATTCGGTGCGCGGCGTTCTCGCTTGCGATGCCGACAAATTCAGGCATAAATTTCGGGCGAATATGTTCAAGCCGTATCAGACAAATTCCCGCAATCGCTTGTCCTACGTACAGTTTCGGGCGAAAACCTTTCGGCAAGACTTTTTGCATGACATCCGCATCAGCACGATAATTGACCAAAATTCTGCGCTTTATAATACCTTGAAGTGTAGGAATGTTCATTATTTAATGTGTATATTTAGCTACGAAAACCGCGCCGCCGAACGTCAAAAATAAAATGACGCTGACAAAAGCGTTGGTTGTAAAAAACGCCGCGTTCATTCGTGATAAATCGTTTGCGCGGACGAGCGTGTGCTGGTAAATCATCAGCGCGCCAACGGCAAAAACTCCAAGTAAAGCGAGCCAACCCAAACCTGTAACCAAATAGAGTAAAACAAGCGCGAAAAACGCCTGCGCGTGGAAAACTCTGGCAATTATTAATGAATTCTTGATGCCGAAACGCGCCGGAATCGACCGAAGTCCGGTGCGCTTGTCGAATTCAAAATCCTGACACGCATATAAAACATCGAAGCCTGCCGTCCACATCATCACAAGAAGCGAAAGCAGCAACGGAATGGGCGAATCGAGCGCGCCGCGAACGGCAATCCACGCCGCCGTCGGTGAAATCGCCAAGCTCCAGCCTAAAACTAAATGCGCCAAACTCGTCCATCTTTTTGCGTAAGAGTAACCGAGAACGCTCGCAAGTGCGACGGGCGACAGGATAAAAGTTAGCCAATTCAGTTCGTATGAAGCGAGCAAAAACAACACGACAGACGCAATAAAAAACGTCCAAGCAAAAGAAATGCTTAATTTTCCGCTCGGCAATTCGCGGTTCGCCGTTCTGGGATTTTCCGCGTCAAACTGCCTGTCAATAATTCGATTGAAAGTCATCGCCGCCGAACGCGCGCCGAACATTGCAACCGTAATCCAAACGCTTTGCCAAAGATTAGGCAAGCCGTTCGCCGCCAGAACCGCTCCCAAAAATGCGAACGGCAGGGCAAATAAAGTATGCTCGAATTTTATCATTTCGAGCGTGATTTTTAATTTTCTTCCGAAGGTCTTCATCAGTTATCTCAAAAGCGAAAAACGTTTGATATTTTCCGCGCGACACCGTTTTCAAGTTTGCAAACCATATGCCGAAAGAAAAGTTTAACAAACGCGGGCATTTTCGTCGCGCGCTTTGCAATGTGCAAAATTTATAAATCGCAAAATCGCAAAATGCTGTAATATATTTTTTGCGTGTAGTGCCGTAGCCGCCGCACATCCGAAATCTAAAATTCAAAATCTAAAAATGCCTTCGGGAAAAACGCACGACGCGATTACATTTTTTTTAGCTCCGCCGATTTTTGCGGCGGCTTGGAAATTGACGGAAAACGTTCCGCTCGCCACGATTGTTACTGTTGCTTTTCTTTTCGGCGGTTTGATGTTCGGTCCCGACCTTGACACGATGTCGAAACAATATACGCGCTGGAGCTTTTTCCGGTATTTGTGGTATCCGTATCAAGCGTTTTTTCCGCACCGCTCGCGCTGGTCGCACGGTCTAGTTTTTGGCACGTTTTTGAGAATCGTCTATTTTATGGGCGCGCTGACGCTGACGAGTTTTATTTTAACTTTTATTTACGCGGCATTTCGCGGCGCAAACGAAGTGAGTTTGCTGGAGTTTATGAAAGCGTGGCGTTTGATTGGCGATTTTCTTCGCGCAAATACCGGCAAATATACTTTTTTATCAGTCTTTATCGGGCTTTGGCTCGGCGCGGCAAGTCATACCTTAACCGATATTGCCGGCTCGTTTGTTAAAACGGGCAAAGTTTCTGAATTTCTCTAAAAATTAGCCACGAATAACACGAATAGAAAATACAAAAAATAATTCGTGTTAATTCGCATAATTCGTGGCTAAAAAATCTTTACCGCCCGACGCGCGCGTTCGCAAGGCGCAGCGCTTGCCGGCGAACGGCGTCGGAGACATTTCTGTTTTTTGTTATCGCTTGCAAATCGCGCAATTGCAAACGGCTTAATATCGTAATGACGTTGCCAAGCGGAGTTCGCGGATTGCGCGCCAAATTGTGCATAATTGTGTAATTTCGCGCCCAGTTGCGGTTAATTCCAATCTGCCGTAAAACTTCTTCCGGCACGGTTCGCATCGCCGCGATTTTTTCGACTTCCTGCTCGGTTATTCGGGCGTTGTTGATAACGGCTTGAGCGACGACGCGGTTCGGGTCGCGGATAAGAATGTTGCGCGCTTCGCGGTCGCCTTTCATAGCCAGTTTTACGCGGTCTTTCATAGACATTCGCAAAATGCGGTTAATCATCGAAACGCGGTCGCCGGAAAGTTCGTCGTCTTCAGCCCGGATTTCGCCCAAAATTTTATTGACGATTGATTGGCGCTGCTCGTCGCTTTCTTCGTAAAATTCTTCGATGTATTCGAGCGAGAGCCACGAATCGTCCGTTTCCGCGTCGGGAACTTCGATGTGTTCGGCAAGCAGAATCGCGTCTTCAAAACTCAAAGCCGAAGCGGAAGCATCGGCTTGCAAATTGTCGGCGAATTCCGCCTGCTCGATAAATTCCGCCGCCGCCGCTTTGCCCTGCGCGCGAAGTTCGCTGGCGATTTGCTGCGCGCCGCGCGTCTTTTCAAAAAACTCGCGTTTAATTTCAGAGGCTTTTCTTTCCGCTTCCGCCGTTCTGTATGGGTTAGAAATAATCGCGTCGATAATCGCCGGAGTTTTAATAAGAAGCTGCTGGTTAAAAGATATGAGTTCGAGCAGTTCACCGTTTGAGGTGTTTCGGGCAAATTTTATAATTGACGATTCCGGCGTTTTCGGATTAACTAAAATCGCTTCGTGCGCCGCTTTCGTCAAAGCGTCTTGTCCGGCAAAATAGTCGAGAACCTGCGGAGCGATTTCGTGTGATTTGACAATGCTTTCGATTTCTCCAGCGTCCTGCGAGTTGAGCGTTTGACCGGCGATTTGCGCCAGTTCCGCATCCGCGCCGCCAACGAGCGCGACAAGAACTTCCAATAAATCGGTTTGCGACAAAGGCAGAATTCCGCGCGCGGCGGCTAATTGGGCGGGGCGCGGCGCAGTTCCGCCGACAATGGCTTTGACCGCCGGATTTGTCGAATTGACTTCAAAACTCATAAATTAGTTGGATATTGAAACGGATTGGGATTTTATAAAGAATTCGGAAAGGCTCAAAGATTTTGAGCCTTTCGGGTAAAAACATTTTAACATAAACATTTTTCTAAATGAATACATTCTTGACTTAGAAAATTCCTTCGCATAGTCTAACCTTTCATAAAGAAATTATAAAAAACTCTCGACCTAAGTTAAAAAATCTTTGTTGCGGAAATAATATAAATAACTAAAGAGAAATAATGATAAAAGACGAATTAAAAAATCTTATCGCAGAAAAGCGCGCGTGCATCGGCGTCATCGGACTCGGTTACGTCGGTTTGCCGCTGATTGTCGAATTTGCTTTGAAAGGTTATTCGACCGTCGGTTTTGAAGTTGACAAAAAAAAGGTTAATGAATTGAACCTTGGAAATTCGCATATCGTTGACGTGCCTTCGGAAAACGTTCGGAAATCGCTCGACACGAAGAAGTTTCACGCGACGACCGATTTTTCGGAACTCGGAAAATGCGATGTGATAATCATTTGCGTTCCGACGCCGTTGCGGAAAACAAAAGACCCGGATATGTCATACATTCTGGCGGCGGGCGAGCAGATTAAAAAATATGCGCGGCGCGGTCAATTGGTGATTCTCGAATCGACGACTTATCCGGGAACGACCGACGAAGTTTTGCAGCCGATGATTGAAGAAGCGGGACTCGAATTGGACGAAGATTTTCTGCTCGCTTTTTCGCCCGAACGAGTTGACCCGGGCAATCCGCAGTTTCAGACGCACAATATCACGAAAGTCGTTGGCGGCGTCGGCAAAGATTCAACCGAAGTTTCGGCTTTTCTTTATTCGCAGATTGTTGATAACGTTCACGCCGTATCGAGCGCGCGCGTCGCCGAAGCCTGCAAATTGTGGGAAAACACTTTTCGCGCAATAAATATCGGTATGGCGAACGAGATGGCGAAAGTCTGCAACGCGCTCGGCATAGACACTTGGGAAGTCGTGCGCGCGGCAGCAACAAAACCTTTTGGTTTTATGGCTTTTTATCCGGGACCGGGAATCGGCGGTCACTGCATTCCGCTCGACCCGCATTATTTGAGTTGGAAAGCCAGACAGCACGGTTTCGATTCGCAGTTTATTTCTCTGGCGGAACAAATAAATTCGGGAATGCCGAAATATGTTGTCAAACTCGTTTCCGACGCTTTGAACAACGAGAAAAAAGCTATGAACGGCTCGCGCGTTTTAATTTTAGGCGTCGCTTATAAAAAAGACATCGACGATATGCGCGAATCGCCCGCGCTTTCAGTCATTGATTTGCTACGTTCCAAAGGCGCGGAAGTCATCTATCACGACCCGTTCGTGCCGGAAGTTCATTTCGACCACGCTTACACAATCGGCGCCGGCGACCCGCTTTTTAATTCAGATTTAACCGATGATTTAATTAAATCTTCTGACTGCGTAATAATCTGCACCGAACACACGGAGGTTGATTACCCGCGCGTGCTGGAACTCGCGTCGCTCGTCGTCGATACGCGCAACGCTTTGAAAGAAGATTTGCGAAACGGCAGCAAGGCAAAAATCGTTAGACTATAAGTTCAAAGTTCTAGGTCGGTTAAAGTTTTGACTTTGAACCTTAAATCTTGAACTTTGAATTTTATGCTCAAAGTTTTGAACATCGTCGGCGCGCGTCCGAATTTTATGAAGATTGCACCGATTGTCCGTGAAATGAAGGGGCGGGAAAAGGATTTTCTGCCGCTCATTGTTCATACCGGACAGCATTACGA
>JALYZF010000161.1 GCA_030948995.1 Acidobacteriota bacterium | reverse complement strand
ATCGAGAAGCGTTCCGTCGAGGTCGAGTGCGAGAAGTTTTATCATTGAGAATCATTTTGCCTTAATTTTTCGATAACTTCACGCTTAAAAATAGCAGTAAGTTCTTGTTCATATTGATTCAGTGCGCTGTTTGTATCTGGTCTCATTGATTCTTCTTTGCACTTAAAGTAGACAAAGCCGGCTTTGACTTTAGTTAATTTCGTTTCTTGTGTAACGATAAAATGAAACTCGGGTAAATTTGTATCGCAAATTTTTTGTTTTAATGAAAAACTAGCAAAAAATACATTTGGATCTGTTTTTACATCTGGGTAATTGGCTGCCGGAAAAACATCAGTTTCTCGTTCAGACTTTAAATTTGTTATTTTTTCATTTTGTTTCAATATTTTTTCGATTTCGTCTTTACCTAGTTTAAATTTATATTCTCCATTTAATGAAACACTTCTATCTTCTACTAAAGTTGTAGCAGTAAAAGCAAAAACCGAAATCATAACAACAAAACTTGCCAAAACTCGCTTCACAGAATTTAGCGAGAATGTTTTTGGCTTTTGTGTTTCTGTTTTGAAGTAAAAATAAGAAATCGGCAAAACCGACAAAGCTAAAAAGTCAGTGTAATCAATTGTTCTACCAATTTTGAAAAACTGAAAAGAATTCCACAAATCAATCAAATCTTGCGAAAAAGGCGATTTCCAAAAGACGAAAATAAAAACTGTCAAAACGTAAATGAATAATTTTCGTTTCGGAAAAAATGCTGCAAAGAAAAGCGGAAAAACAAAAAGTCCTGCAAAGTCGGAAAGTTTTCCCGTTAAAAAATTATGAAAATATGATTTAAGAAAAAAGTCGTTGAGAAGAAGTAAAAATAATCCGAGAAGAAAAAAAGGCGAAAGCAAAATTTGCCGCGAATTTTCTTTCATAAAATTATTTCGCTCGGTGCGCTTCCATATACTCGCGCAAAACTTGGTTGATTTTGAGCGGATACGGAAAACCCTGAGATTTAAAGAATTCGATAATGTCGCGGTCAACAGGCAGGTTTTCTTGATTCTTTTTCGGAATCGGCTTGCCGTTTTTCATCAGCACGCCTTTTTCCCACATATCGTCGGTCATCGGCGGAATGTCGGAAAAATCAATGTCTTCGTCTTTCATTTTGCGAAGCCTTTCAATGTCAGTTCCGAATTTTTCTAAAGTATTTTTCTTGCTCATATCTTTCGGCTTTTCTGGCGGAAATAATTCTGGTCGCGTCGTCGGTTTCCGTGTGCGAAATCGCTATAACTTCGCCAAACAACAAACCTAGAGACAAATAACGAATTTCGCCGTAATCGAAGCGGTCATCAATAACTTCATAAGTTTCATTTTCAAAAACTCGCCAAACGTCGGCAAAATCAATCGCGTGCCTGCGTAAATCTAAAAGACGTTTGTTTTCGTCCCATTCAAACTTCATTGTAGTTTCAATGCTTCCCGCAGGTCAATTATTTTGTTCCTCTCTTTTCTCGCGCCTTTGCTGTTCAAGCCAGACTTGATACGCCGCTTTGCCGCGTTCAAAATCGGCGGCGGATGAATAAAAATTATGCGAGCCGTCGTTTTTCTCGACGCTTAAAACGTAATAAATATAATCGGTTTGCGCTGGATTGAGCGCGGCTTCGAGAGAACTTTCTGAGATGGAAGAAATTGGTCCGGGCGGAATGCCACCGTATTTTCTAGTGTTATAGGGCGAATCGACTTCCAAATCGCTTTTGTTTATCACGCCGTCCCAGCGGTTTTGCATTTTGGCAATGTAAACCGCCGTCTGGTCAATCCCCAAAGGAATATTTTTGGCTAGACGATTGTTGATAACGGACGCGACAATCGGGCGTTCTTCGTCGTGTTTCGATTCGGTTTCGATTAAAGACGCGATGGTTACAATCTCGTGCGGCGTTCGCCCGAGTTGTTTGGCGCGGTCGTTCCATTCGGGTTTCCAGACTTTTTTGAACTGCTCGACCATCGTTTTAATAATTTGTTGCGCGGTCGTGTTTTTGGGAAAATTGTAAGTCGAAGGGAACATATAGCCTTCTAGATTTTTCGCCTGCGGGTCGAAATCTTTTATCAAAGATACGTCGTCCATCAAACTTAAAATCGCTTTGTCATCCTGCGGCGGGTTGAGCGGAAAATTTTCGGCGATGCGTTTTGCAATATCAAAGCGAGTGTAGCCTTCGGGAATCGTCAATTTCGTCGTGCGCTGCTCGCCTTTTTCTAGTTCCTTCAAAACTTGAAGCGGCGTAATCGGCGAATCGAATTGATATTCGCCCGCGCGCAATTTGCTTGCATCGCCGAACGAGCGAACGTAAATCTGCACGGGAAGCGCGCTTTGCAGAACGCCTTCGCTCGCAAGTTTATCGATGA
The DNA here is from genome assembly GCA_030948995.1 of Acidobacteriota bacterium. Classification (GTDB taxonomy): domain Bacteria; phylum Acidobacteriota; class Blastocatellia; order Pyrinomonadales; family Pyrinomonadaceae. The sequence continues at coordinate 18,415 of JALYZF010000161.1, read as the reverse complement.
TTTCGTTCGGGTTTGAGCCTTTCGGAATTTCGATATATTGATTGGCTTTTGCGTGGCTATGCGGTTTCGTCAGCGAACTGTAAATGTAATAGGAAACTCCGCCGCACGCAAGAACCGCGATGATAAAAAGGACGAAAAGAATTTTTATAAATTTCATTGCAAAAAAAGATGTCGGATATTAGATGTCGGACAGTAATTATTCTATCATTTGGCTTCCGGCATTTTGCAATGAGAATTTTTGCGGCGATAGACATTTCAGTACACGCGCGACGGCAGGCGTCCAAATACATCGAACGGTTGGGCGTCGAATTTCCATATACGCGCGTTAGTTGGACGAAGCCGGAGAAACTTCATTTGACGCTGAAATTTTTGGGCGAGACCGACGACGAGCAGTTAAGAAAATTTACAGAAGCGGTCGAGCAGACGGCGAAAAAAGTCTCGCCTTTCGATTTGCAAATCTGCGGCGCGGGCGTTTTTCCGTCGGCGCGAAACGCGCGTGTTTTATGGCTCGGCGTATCGGACGAAAATAATAATCTGCGAAAATTGAGCGAGATTTTGGAAACCCAATGCGAGCGTCGGGGCTTCGCCAGAGAAGACAGACGTTTTAAAGCGCATCTGACAATCGCGCGACTCAAACAAAGACCGGACGAACTTTTAATTAGAGAACATCTTAATTCGATTTTTCCGCCATTTCCGCCATTTCAGGCGTCGGAAATTACGATTTACGCAAGCAAACTTCAGCCGCAAGGCTCGATTTACGAGACGATTTCAAAACATAAATTCTATTTAGTAAATACTGAATCGTAAATCGTCAGTGGAAAGAGAACTATTTACCATTTATTATTTACTATTAGCTGTTTATTTTTCCTTCAAATATTTCTCAATTGCGCTTGTTACGGCTTCGCTTTCGGGCGTTTCTTTCGACGAAAAACGCGCGACGACGTTGCCTTTGCGGTCAACGAGGAATTTGTTGAAATTCCATGTTATGTCGCCCGCAAAATTCGGATCGGTTTCCTTTGACGTCAAAAATTTATAAAGCGGGTCTTGGTCTTCGCCTTTGACCGAGATTTTGGCGAACATCGGGAATTTTACTTTGTATTTCGACTGGCAGAACTCTTTGATTTCCTTTTCAGTTCCGGGTTCTTGTGAACCGAAATTGTTGGCGGGAAAACCTAAAACGTAAAAACCTTTGGCGTTGTATTTTTCGTAAATCGCCTGCAAGCCTTCGTATTGCGGCGTGTAACCGCATTTGCTTGCGACATTAACGACAAGCAAAACATTGCCTTTATATTTGCTGAGCTTTACGTCTTTGCCGTCAATGTCTTTCATCTTAAAACCAAGCACGGATTTTGTTTTAGCTTCAATTTGCGGCGGATTTGCAAAATAAACGAAAGCCGACATTGCCAAAATTAAAATGACGCTGGAAATTAACAATTTTTTTAACATAATTTTTCTCCCAAACTTTATATTTATTCTTTTAATTCACGCGGCTGCGTTCGGGGCGGCTGTTGCGGCTTTTCCGCCTTCTCGCCCGTTTCCGCAAAAACTTCCCTTATCGCGCCGATGCTCGACAGCATTGAAGACGTTTCCATCGGCATAAAAATCACCTTTGAATTGTTTGTTTTCGTCATATCGCGCAGAGATTCGATATAGCGCGACGTGATTAAATACTGAGCCGTCTGTTCAGGGCTGCCGATTGATTGAGCAATTTGAGCAATTGCCTGCGCGTCTGCGGAAGCGGCTTTAAGGCGTGCCTGCGCCGCGCCTTCGGCTGACAAAATCGCCGATTCCTTTTCGCCTTCGGCGCGCGTAATAGATGCCTGCTTTTCACCTTCGGCGCGCGTTATCGCGGCTTGGCGTTCGCCTTCAGCTTGCAGAACGAGCGCGCGACGATTGCGTTCGGCGGTCATTTGTTTTTCCATCGTGATGCGGACTTCCTCCGGCGTCGTGATGTTTTTCACGTCAACGCGCGTAACTTTAACGCCCCATTTGTCGGTCGCTTCGTCAAGAATTAAGCGCAGTTCCGAGTTGATTTGCTCGCGCGAAGAAAGCGTGTGGTCGAGGTCTAATTTGCCGACGACCGAGCGCATTCCGGTAAAAGTCAATTGGACGAGCGCGCCGACCAAATCCGTTACTTCATACGCGCCCTTTATCGGGTCTGTAATCTGCCAGTAAACGACCGAATCGACGTGAATCATCACGTTGTCGCGCGTAATGACGGCTTGCGCCGGAAGGTCTATAAACTGCTCGCGCAAATCAATCGAAGTAATTCCCGGGCGCACATTCGTCCAGTAAACGGCGCGCGCCGACTCGAAAAACGGCACGATGATATTCATTCCGCTCTGCGCGACACGGTGAAACCTGCCGAACCGTTCAATCAGCAGAACCGACGACTGCGGCACGATTTTTATCGTTTTTGCCGCTATGAAAAGAAGTGCGACGGCGAGAAAAATGAAAAAGCCTAAAGCGAACATTTTTGTCTATGACCTCCCAAAAAGAAGATTGTTTTAACCAATATAGCTTATTTATTTAAATATACGAAAAAAAATTAAGTTTCGGTGATACTTTTTTGTAAATTCCGCGCGTTAGAAGATGGAGACGAACAAGGGCAGTAATCTTTGAAAAAAGTTTTCCGGCGGCAAAAATAAAAAATCTTGCTGTCATTAAAAAGTATTCGACATTAAAAAGTCGCATTAGTTTTTTGAACAATTCAATCCGGGACGCGAAAAAGAGCATCAATAAACCATTTTATTCAACCGCAAACGTCCGCCTTTTTATCCGCAGTTATTCTTTCCAATCCTTTTTCGTGTTCCTTTACATTTTTAAAAAGAAATTTCAATTCATCTTACAACAACTACAAATACCAAATTTTTCCGCGTATAATGCCCGAAGTTATGACCGTAAAACTTTCCGACATACAGGACGCGCGTAAAATCCTACAAGGCATTATCATTCCGACGCCGATTCTTTCGGACGAAAAATTATCAAACGAGATAGGCGCAAAAGCATTTCTAAAAGCCGAATGTCTGCAAAGAAGCGGCTCGTTCAAAGTGCGCGGTGCGTATAATCGAATTTCTCGCTTAACCGACGAAGAAAAAGCACGCGGCGTCATTGCGGCGTCGGCAGGAAATCACGCGCAGGGCGTTGCGGTTGCGGCGCGTCTGCAAAATACGAAGGCGACGATCGTGTTGCCGGAAAACGCGCCTTTAACGAAAATTACCGCAACCAAAGCGCAGGGCGCGGAAGTAATTCTGCACGGCGCAACTTTTGACGAAGCGCTCGCCTATTCAAAACAATTGCAGGAAAAACATGGCTATATTTACGTTCACGCTTTTGACGACGACTGCGTTATTGCCGGACAGGGAACAATCGGAATAGAGATTGTCGAAGATTTGCCGGACACAAGCGTCGTCGTCGTTCCCGTCGGCGGCGGCGGAATAATTTCAGGAATTGCGATTGCCGTCAAAAATCTTCTGCCCGATGTGCGTGTTGTCGGCGTTCAAGCGGCAAATATCGCGCCCGTCGTTCAAGCATTGAACAAAGAAAAAACAAACGAAGCAAGTTATTTGCCAACGATTGCAGACGGCATCGCCGTCAAACATCCGGGCGAAAAAACTCTCGCAATCATCAGAGAATATGTTGACGAAGTTGTCGAAGTCTCGGAAGAAGAAATCGCGCGCGGCATTTTCCACTGCGTCCAAAACAATCGCCTCGTCGTCGAAGGCGCGGGCGCGGCGGGCGTCGCGGCTCTGCTTGCCAAAAAAATAAAAGTAAAACCAACCGACACGGTTTGCGCCGTTCTCTGCGGCGGAAACATCGACGCAAATTTGCTCGCTCGCATTCTCGAACAAGTTCTAGTCCGCCAAGGTCGCTACATAATGCTCAAGCTGCTCGTCCTCGACCGTCCCGGAATGCTCGCCGCGCTTCTAAAAAGCGTCGCCGAATCCGGCGCAAACGTCATCGAAGTTTTCCACCGCCGCGCAATGTGGCTCGCTCCCTTAGGCAGAGTCGGAATCGAAATGCTCCTCGAAGTCCGCGACGAAGAACACGGGCGCGAAGTTTTCCGGCATCTCGAAGCCGCCGGCTACCACGTCGAACGCGAAGGTCAGGGCGATTGGGAAGAATGATTTACACTTATGAATGAAGGAAGTCTTTTACATTCGTAATAAGTTTTTACACAAATGAGGGGAATATGTTATTAATGAGGTATCACGAAAGAATCAGAGAATTAACGAAAAGCATTCCGCCCGCGTTGGTTGACTTTAACTTGCCTCGTGATTTAGCAAGAACACCTACACAGGCTTCATCAAATTTTATTACTAATCGAGAGCAGGGTGATTGGGCGGAAAATCTAATTTTCAGAGCAATAAATGAGACTTCAAAAAATTATGTTGCGTTGAAATATGGGAAATCCGACGCTTTAGTGGCTGGAGAACATGGCTTTGATACCTTCTACCAAGAATTTCAAAAAGAACTTGACACTATTGGGAAAAGACCTGATTTACTTGTTTTCAGGAAAAGGGATTTCGATAAAACTGTAGGTTTCAACATTAGTCAAATACCGCACAATCAAATCACCGAATATGTAAAAAGAGCGGTTGCGGGAATTGAAGTCAGGTCAAGTGCCTTCTTGATTGACCGGTATGAAGCCGCAATGCAGTTAAGGACGGCAAAATTTGCTCGGATAGCCCTTGAAATTAAAGATAAGATATTAAACGAATACGGCGACATTCTAGAACAAATCCAAAGACGTAAATACATTGCTGTATTAGAGAATATATCCAACGAAACATTGAGCGTTACCGATTTCAAAGTTCCGGGCTGGAGTTCATCGGAGCGGCTTATTGAACTTAACAATCATTTTAAGTTATTGAAAAAATCAATTAAAGAAATTCAAAAAAGAGATTTTTTGAGCATAACGCCGAAAGTCGAAGATATTAAAGTAGTCTATAAATGGATTGAAACCTTTCACGTTCCGCACTTATATTTCCAAGTCTTTTTCGATAAAGTTTACGGGCTTTCATTTGAGCGGATACTCGAAATTATTTCCGATTCTGACAATGACGGAGTTATATTTTCAGTAGAGCAAGATGCAAAAAATCAAAATAAGACAACCGTTAAAATTAATTCAAAAACCGGAATTCAGATAGCTTATAAAGTTGATGAACCGCAGCACAAAAGCATCAGAAAAGAAATGGAGCGCGGCAGACTACTTTTCTATGTAACATTTGAAGGCGGCACGGCTTATCTTGACGTTGATAATCTCAGAGAAATTTTACAAATAAATGAAAGCGATTTTTAATGCAGATGGCAAAAACATTCATTAATTCAAACGATGTCGAGCGTGACTACGCGCAAATTACTTTGCTCACGCATAGAAAGAAGTTTGCTCAATTCTTCACGCCGCCGCCGATTGCCGAACTAATGGCTGAATGGCTTTTAGGAAATGGGGAATTGCAAAGTGTTTTAGAGCCTGCATTCGGTCTCGGAATTTTTTCTAGAAATTTGCTCAAATATAAACCGGATTTGTCTATTAAAGGATACGAAATTGACGTAAATATTTTTCAACGGGCAAAAGCATTATTTGCAAATGATGAGAGTGTCCGCCTTCGCTTGGAAGATTACATTTATAACGATTGGAATAATAAATACGACGGCATAATTTGCAATCCGCCTTATTTTAAGTTTCACGATTACGACAATAAAAATATTATTGGTGAGATAGAAGAAAAAATTTCTTTTAAGTTAAACGGCTCGACAAATCTTTACGCGCTTTTTCTCTTAAAATCGCTTTATCAATTAAAAATAAACGGCAGAGCTGCTTATATTATCCCATCGGAGTTTTTGAATTCCGATTACGGAAAATTAATAAAATCCTATATAGTCGAGAACAAATCTCTGCGGCACGTAATCATCGTGGACTTTGAAGAAAATGTCTTCGACGACGCACTTACGACATCTTCAATACTGCTTTTTGCAAATGACGAGAAAGCCGACCTTGTGCAGTTCAGTAATGTTAAATCGCTTGATGATTTAAATGAAATAAAGCAAATTGTTTCAAACGATTCCATAACAAATAGCGCGTCATTCAAGTTTAAAGACCTAGACCCTAAAGTTAAGTGGCGAACTTATTATCAGAAACAAAATTCGCTCGAATACAAAAATCTCGTTCCGTTTTCCACTTATGGAAAAGTCGTTAGGGGTATTGCGACGGGCGCAAATAAATACTTTACTTTTAATCAATCAAAAGCCGAGAAATACAACATCAGTCCGAAATACTTGCTTCCTTGCGTTTGTAAAGCGATGGATGTAAAAAATTCGTTTTTCACAAAAGAAGATTTTGAAAAATTAAAAGAAAATGACAAACCAATTTTTCTTTTGAATGCCGTTAATCCGATTGATGACGCGGTAAAAGATTATCTGAAAAAGGGAGAAACTGAAGGAATACACAAGAAGTTTTTAACCGCAAGCCGCAAACCTTGGTATTCATTGGAAAATCGCCCGCCCGCTCCAATTTGGGTTTCAGTCTTTAATCGAAACGGCTTAAGATTTATCAGAAATGAAGCAAATATTTCTAACTTGACTACTTTTCACTGCATATATCTAAATATTTTTTCTTTACCGAAAACGGATTTATTATTTGCCTATTTACTAACAGATGTTTCAAGGCAAATCTTTGAAGATAACAGACGTGAATATGGCAATGGGCTTCAAAAATTTGAGCCTAACGACATTAATAAAGCTAAAATGTTAGACCTGAATTTCATAGATGCGCTCACCGAAAAAAGAATTTTGGAGTTATACAAAAATTACAGGCAATCATCTCATAACAAAAAGACAGATGAAACTTTGGTAAATGCAATAAACGATATTTTTGTCGAAAAATTTACCTGAGTTTAATTTTTAGATTGAGACTGATGCCGTTGACATTTGTCGGGCGTGAATCGTTGCGGATGTAGGCGATGTCTAAAGAGGTTCGCGGGTTTAGTCGGCGCGTGATGCCGGCGAAAACTTCGTTTTGAATCCACGTTTTTGCCTGCAAATCGTAATAGCCTTCTTCGGAAATGAACGGTGAAAACAATTCTTTTTTATTGAATTTTACGGGGTGGCTCACTTGTATGCGCTGGCGATAAAGGTTTGTGTCAATCCTGCCGTTGCGAAAGCGATGCTCGAATTCGTTTCTGTCGCGGAAAGAGAATTTATGAATTGTGTCTGAAATGGTTGCGCCGAAATCGAGACGGGTCTCGTAGCGGCGCGTGTTTTTGACAAGCTCGTCTTTGCGATACAAAACTGCCGTCAGCAGAGATACATATTTGTTGACGCGAAAATCTAAGGTCGTGCTGATACGGTTATCGAGAAAATCCAGATTGCTTCTGCCGATGCGGAGAATGCCGCTAAAAGTCGCTGTTACTTTGTCAATGTTTTTGCCTTTCGCGTCTTTGTCCCGGACGAGCGGCAAGATTAATTGAACTTCGTTCCACGATTGAAACCGTGAAGGAAGCGGCGCAGTTTGTGCGAAAGCGGCTGGCGCGCACAAAAAAATAACGGCAAGAATAATGAGAAGACGCATTTTTATTTTGATAGTTACAAGCTATTTAGGAAAATGTAACAAACAGAATAAAAGCATCTTTGAAAAACCGCAAGAAAACAGCGACAAATAAAAATCGTGAACGATTGAGATTAATCTCAATCGTTCACGATTTTTCAGATTTAAGTCTTATAAAATTCTGGAATTACTTTCGCACCAAGTCTTCGGTGTAAAGCTCGCGGTAAGCGCGGTAGTTGTTCATTACTTTGAAGACGTAGTTCTTCGATTCGGCAAAGCCGACTTCAGCCGCGAAGATTCCGGCGTCTTTCGGGTGTGAGCGTTCGAGCCAGCGCGCGGCGTTGTCTTCGCCGCCGTTATACGAAGCCGCGATTGCTTCGTAAAGACCGCCGAATTGGTTTTTTAGCTCCGACATATAAACGCTGCCGATGGAAATATTTACTTCCGGGCGATATAAATCTTCGGCTTGGAGAGCGGGAAATCCGGCTTGCTGGTTGTATTTGAGAGCCGTGTCATAAACAAGCTGGAGCAGACCGCGCGCGGCAGACGGCGATTTGGCGTCGGCGCGGAAAGAGCTTTCCTGTTTCATAATCGCCAGCACGAAACGCGGGTCAACGTTTTTAGATTTGCCGTAGCGCAGAAGTTCCGTGCGATAAACGACCGGATATTCTTTTGCCGAAACTTGCGAAACGAGGGAAATCTTTCTGACCGTTTGCGGCGCAAGCTGATTTAATTTCTCCGTTGCCAGACCGCCGTAATATGAATTAAAACTATCGGGAATTGTTGAATAAACGGCAATTGCCTCGCTGCGTTTGCCGGATTTTTCCAGCGCGAAGGCTTTCAGATATAAAACTTCGCTCGCGCTCGTCATCGAATATGAGAAATTGTTTAACCTGAGCAGTTCGTCGGCTGCTGCTGTGGCTCGGTCGTATCGCTGGCGAAAAATCTCCATTCGCACACGCGCCTGCAAAGCGTTTGTCTCGGTCGGCATTCCTGAAAATCTGGCGCGCGCCTTCTCAATCCAGACGTTTGCCTCATCAAACCTTTTGGCTTCGCGCAAAGCGTCGATTAGGTTTAAATACGACGTTTCGATTTTCTCGCCGTATGGAAACATCACCGTGTATTGCTCGTAAGTTTTCGCCGCTTCGTTATACTTGTTCATACGAACATACGACGCGCCTTTATACGCCAGACCTTCGCGCCCGTCTTTGGTGTTGATAAAATCTTTCGTCAAACGGTCGAACCAGAAAACCGCCTTTTCGTAATCGCGTTCCCACATATACGAACGGGCAATGCCGAACAAAACTTTCGGCAAATTGGCATCCGCCGGATAAGTGTCGAGAATTTTCTGCCAGTGCGCGCGGGCTTCGGGGAAATGTCGGTTGGTCGAATAAACTTCGGCGCGATAGAGATGCTCGCTCGCCGTTAAAGTCTGCAAATTGCCGAGCGCGTCCCGGCTCGCCGCGTCCTGCGCGATAACGCGAGCAAGAGAAGCGTCCGACTGCGTTTGCGCGAAAACATTAAAGGACGAAGCCAGCAGAAAGGCGATTACGATTGCAAACTTTTTCATATTTTGATTTTTTCTTTTTTATACGGAGAAAATTCTAGGGATTTACAGCTTAACCGATTTTTAGACGCGAGAAAAATCAAAACGGTTGCGAAGGGAAAATATTACTGATTCAATTATCGAAGCCTGCAACTTGCGCGCTACGGCACGAATGTAAAATTGGACGGACGGAAAAGAGGAACTTAGGCGTAATCGCTTAAAAATTTCTGGCAAAAAAATTCGATTCAGAGTAAATTAACGCTATTCGGATTCGCCGCAGAAAATGCGTTTCAATCAGGTCGCAAAAGTATTTAAATGTTTTGTCCGCCAATTTTCTATTTCGGGATTAGCGGCGGGTTTTACGTTACTCGTCGTTTTGCCGCTTTGCGCCGAGCGCTTGCCGATAAAGACTTACACGGTTGCCGATGGTCTTCTGCGTGACAGTGTTTATAAAATCAAACAAGACTCACGCGGTTTTTTGTGGTTCTGCACGCAGGAAGGCATTTCGCGTTTCGACGGTTACGCCTTTACGAATTTTACGACCGACAATGGACTTCCAGACCGCCACGTTAATGATTTTCTCGAAACAAGTAAAGGAACAATTTACATTGCGACCGACAAAGGTTTAGCCCGATTAAACCCGACGGGAATTTCCAATTCAAGCCAAAATCCAAAATCCAAAATCCAAAATCCAACAAATTCGCTTTTCACCGCCTATCTTTCCGACAACGAAAGCGCAAGAGAAATTCACGTTCTTTTTGAAGACGAAACAGGGCGAATTTTCGTCGGGACGAGCGACGGGCTTTTTCAATTGACGGAAGCAAATGGGCAAATAAAACTCGAAGTTATAAATTTGGGCGAACCACCGAGCGGTTTTGACCGGTTGAGCGTCGACGCGATTATCAAAGACCGGCGCGGCGCGCTATGGATTGGGACGGACGGCGGCTTGATTCGGATTACGTCGGGCGGCGCGGTCGAACGATACGGCAAAGACAATGGTTTGCCGGACATAAACATCTCGGCTCTGCACGAAGACGCTAACGGGCGCATCTGGATTGGCTTGCGTCCCCGAAATGCCGCCGGTTTGTGTTTGCTCGTCGCCGACCCGCACGAAAATAGTAACGTCGTCGAACGGCATTACACGACGAAAGAAGGTTTGCCCGCCGATTGGATTACTGATTTATTTGAGTCGAGCGACGGCAAATTTTGGGTCGCTACGACGCGCGGTTTGTGCGAGTGGCAAGGCGGAGAAAATTCGGTTTGCAAAACTTACACGAGCGCCAACGATTTGTGCGACCAAGAAGTTCCGACGATTACCGAAGACAAGGACAAAAATTTATGGGCGGGAACGCAATGCGGTTTGAAAAAATGGACGCGCTACGGCTTTACGACTTACGCGGAAGCCAACGGAACAAACGCGCCGAATGCCGATTCGATTTTTGAAAACCGAGACGGCGAGCTTTTCGCCAGCTTTAATGACGGCGCGCAGCGCGCCGTTAACCGATTCGACGGCGAGCGATTTGAATCGGTCAAACCGAATTTTCCGCCGAATATAGGTTATTTCGGTTGGGGCTGGAAGCAAACTGTCTGGCAAGATGCGGCTGGCGATTGGTGGTTTCCGACCGGCGCCGGTCTTTTCCGTTTTCGGCGACCGGCGCGATTTGAAGGTTTATCGAAAGCCACGCCGCAAAAAATTTTATTCGGAGCGCAAGGCAACGAGATTTTTCGTTTTTTTGAAGATTCGCACGGCGACTTTTGGATTGCCACGACCGGCACGGCTTCTGAGTTGTGGCATTGGCAGCGGACAAGCAACGCTTGGGAAAATCTCACGCAGGAGGCGAGCGCTGGCAAATCGCTTACCGTGTCCGCATTCGTCGAAGACCGCGCGGGAAATCTCTGGATCGGCACGGGCAGCGATACGAATGACACGGCTTTAATTCGCTGGCGCGACGGGCAGTTTAAAATTTTTACCCGAACCGAAAATGAATTGCTTGCGGGCTGGATACGCGATTTATTTGTTGACGACAAAGGCAGACTTTGGATTGCCGACACCGCGACCGGCGCGCTGCGGCTCGACGACGTGAACGCCGACCGGTTAGATTTCAAACGCTACACGCCTGCCGAAGGTCTTTCGAGCATCGGCATTCTGTGCATCACCGAAGACCAATTCGGCAGAATTTACATCGGCACGGGACGCGGGCTGGATAGATTAAATCCTGAAACCGGACAGGTAGAAAATTTCACGACCGCCGACGGTTTACCGAACAGCAGTGTTTATATTGCTTACCGTGACCGCAAAAACAATCTCTGGTTTGCAACAAACAACGGCTTGGCGCGATTCGTTCCCGAATCGGAAAGACAGCGCAAGCCGCCGAATGTTTTGATAACGGGTTTGCGCGTGAACGGCGAATCACAAAACGTTTCGGTTTTGGGTGAAAACGTGATTCCCGCGCTTGCCCTCGATTCCGACCAAAGGCAAGTTACGGTTGATTTTCTCGGTTTAGGTGCGAGTCTCGGCGAAAAATTAAAATACGAATATCGTTTCGACGAGTCCAATTGGACGCCGACTGCCGAGCGCACGGTGAATTTTGCGAATCTTGCGACGGGCGAATATCGCTTTGAAGTTCGCGCCCAAACTGCCGACAGGCTTTACAGCCAGCCCGCGCTCGTTTCTTTTCGCATCGCTGCTCCGCTTTGGCAGCGATGGTGGTTCGTCGCTTTAATTTTACTTTTGATTGTTTCGGCGATTTATCTTTTTTATAAAAATCGTCTGGCGCGGCTGCTCGAAATGGAGCGAATGCGAACGCGCATCGCCACCGATTTGCACGACGACATCGGCGCGAATCTGACGCGGATTTCTCTCTTGAGCGAAGTGGCGAAACAAAACGCGGAGAACGGAAACGGCAATCTTTTAACATCGATTGCCGACATCGCCCGCGAGTCGGTCGCTTCGATGAACGATATTGTTTGGGCAATCAGCCCCGAACACGACAGCCTGCTCGATTTAACGAGAAGAATGCGCCAGCATGCCGAAGAGATTTTCGCCCTGCGTGATATTGATTTGGATTTCCGCGCCCCTGCTTCCGATGACGGTTTAAGGTTAAGTGTCGGCGTCCGGCGCGATGTGCTGCTGATTTTCAAAGAAGCCGTCAACAACGCGGCGAGACATTCGAATTGCACGAAGGTCGAGATTGATTTTTATGTCGAGCATTCGGTTTTGAATTTGAAGATTGCTGATAACGGCAAAGGTTTCGATTCTGAAACTTTGGAAAGCGACGGACACGGTTTGCGAAGTATGACGCGGCGCGGCGACGCGCTAGGCGGCAAATTGAAAATTGATTCGCTGGAAGGACGCGGAACGACGGTTAAATTCGAGTTGTCTTTACCGAAAATTAGTTTCGAGCCGCGCCTGTAAGCGCCTCTTTTTCTAAACACAATCGACATTTTGACGAAACTCAAAATTTTTACCTGCCTAACCGAGCAGGCGACAAGCAGATTTTTCGCGCTACATTAAAACCCTAATGCTTCAAACGGCAGAAACTTATCAGCCCAAAACAGTACCGTCTTTGCGCGTCGTTTTGATTGAAGATTTACGCGAGATACGTGAAGGCTTAACCGCGCTGATTAACGGCACGGCGGGTTTTCGCTGCGTGGCGAGCTACGGAATGATGGAAACTGCGCTGGCGAAAATAGAAAGCGACGCGCCGGATGCGATTCTAACCGATTTAGGTCTTCCGGGAATGAGCGGCACGGAAGGCATCGAGCGACTGCGAAAAATCTTTCCCGTCGTGCCGATTATCGCGCTAACCATTTACGACAACGACACAGAAATTTTCAACGCTCTGTGCAATGGCGCTAACGGTTATCTTTTGAAAAACACGCCGCCCGCGCGTCTTCTCGAAGCGTTAAAAGAAGCCGTTGACGGCGGTTCGCCGATGTCACCGCAGATTGCCGCCCGCGTCGTCAATCTGTTTCGCACATTTAGCCCGCCCGCGCACGCCGATTATCATTTAACGCCGCAGGAAACCGAGCTTCTCAAACTGCTCCTTGAAGGACATCACAAAAAAACCGCCGCCCGTGAACTAGGAATTTCGATTCATACGGTTTCATTTCACCTGAAAAACATTTATGAAAAGTTGCAGGTTCACTCGAAAACCGAAGCTGTTGCTAAGGCTTTGCGTGAGAAATTATTCTGAAAAATCTCCAAATTTTTTCCGCAGCCTACCTGTTTGAGTAGTTATATCGCCGCGCAAATTTTGTTTCAATTCGTCATTGAAATTACTTAAATTTGTCGGTTAAGCGACGCTTTCAAAAGCTGCGCTTATGTTTTTAATTTAAGAGGAATCTAGGAGAGTAGTTATGGGAAAAAAGGTTCACTTCTACGACTCGAACGGCAGCGGCATTTCCGACCCGGCTTCGACGGCGGCGAGGTATGCGACCGCTAATCATTCAATCGCATACGGAATCAGCAGCCTTCAAAATTTCACAGACCAGCTTGATTGGATGAAGAGTCAAAACGATAGAATTAACGCGCTGGTTATCGAAACGCACGGCTCGTCAGGCGCAATTTATTTCGGCGACGATATGTTATCGGTTTCTAACGGCGGCTTTCGGTTGGCGGGAAGGGGTTACGAAGATTTGTTTGAACCCGAAGCAAGAATCTTTTTAAACGGCTGCAATGTCGCTGAAGGCGAAGAGGGAAAGCTGTTTTTGAAAATGCTGGGAGACATATTTTTCAAAAAATCTAACGGCTCGATTGGCGGCAGCACGTCTGCCGGTCTTTCTAATTTTTTCAACGGCAAGACTTATCATCTTTGGGGCGACACTATCAGGCTATTTTATAAAGGCGGCAAATATAGTTCCACATCCGAAAGTTAGCGGAGAAAAGCCGTCAAGGTTCTGCGCGTAGATTAATTTTAACGGCGGCAATGGAAAATATGTTTTTCCGTCCGATTACCTACTCGGGTTAGTTACAATTTACCGTTCGGATGAAAAAATAACGGTCATTTGAGAAAATTATGCCAACTTTTAACAAAACTCTAAATTCGCAGCTATTTAACATAGAACCTTGCGATAGGTTAAGGGAAGCCGCCGCCGTCCCCTTTCGTTCGCTTCAAACGGGCATAGACGGCGAGCCTGACGACCTCAGCGTAGGTCATCTACAAGGCGGTTTAGGAAGTATAGCGGATAATTCTGTCCAGCTTCCCAGAAAACATCTTCCCGTAGCGCGGGCAACTAACGAACCGCCCAGATTTTGGGGTCCGTTTGAGTTCTCCTCTTTTGAAGAAGGTAAATTTCAGGAAACGACCTTTTTTGCCGTCAAGCGATTTCAACAGCAAGCCGGATTGAAAACTGACGGAAAAGCCGGAATAAAAACGCTTGAGCGGCTCGATGAGATTTTAGCTTTTCTCGACACGCTTTTTTTGTAGGGAAAGACTAAAACTATAGCAGCCGTCCGGCAAAGTGAAAGTAAAACCGGCATCGGTAAATTTTTGGATATTAAGTTAGGCAATTACAGATTATCAACAGGAGAAAAAACATTATGAGTAGTGTTAGATGTACGGTTACGTTACTCTCCGACAAAAATCGGAAAGTCGAAATTCAACTATGGAAAGCGGGCAATGACTCGTTTTTGTGGAAAGTGATTGAATCGGCAGGAGGAAATTTGCGTTTGCCTGCCGCTTACGGCACTTGGTTTAGTGCCGACTTCGCGGATATTTTAACGCTCTATCACATGCAGGTTACTCCAAAGATGCAGGCGGGTATGACGTTGACGGCATATAAAGTAAAATCTGATTTTCTGAGTCAGATAGCCTCCGGCAACACAATCGTTACGGACGATGCCGAGTTATACAACGGTAACGTCACCGAAGGAAAAGTCTCGTGCAAATTGGAACGGATGAATTGAATTTATTGGCTGATTAATTGCCGAAAGCCGCTTTGTCTAACAAATGCAATGCCATAGATTTTAACAAATGCCAAAATAAAAAATTCGGTGATAAACAGAGGAGGAATAAGCGATGTCAGTAAATGATAAAAAGGTCTGCGAAATAATTAAGGATAAGATAAATTGGGCATCTGGCACTTCACGTCCAAACCATATCGGAAATGCTTTTGATTTGATTTCAGAAGATCGTGAGAAAAATTTCCCTGGCGATCCAAATTATGCTGCCGCCGAACATTATCTTTTTGCCCGCTGGTTAGTCGGATACACAAGTGTGTTCGGATATATTCTGATTCAACCGTCAAATCTGATTTATAGCGCGGTGAAAGGTTTGATCGGTGCGGAACACATTCCGCGTTTTGGTAAAGGACCTGTTACGCCAGCTTCGTACGGAGATTTTCTCTGGGGGGGACGCGGAGCAAATGATGGCTTGGGCGACACATTTACTCGGATTGATTTATTTCCGAGGTCAAGCAAGCCTGATTTTCCTTCTGCTTGCAAATAGCAGAGAATTAACAATCGAACCCACGTCGGCTTCAATACTTTCGGTTCGTCGGGGGCGTTACGGCGCAAGCGACGGATTAAAAAATTTTGCGAACAAATAATTTTAATTTGACGAGTTGGAAAATTTATAAACGGCTTTATTAAATTCAACTACTATTGCTTAGAAAACTTAAAATAATTATAAAAATTGAGTTAAAATTTTAATCAATAAATTTTTTCTCTCCGACGAATCGCGCACTTGACTTACCAAGCGCACGATTCGCTTTTTTCATCAGCTCTCTCGCCTTGTTTGCATTTTCACAATTTATCATCGAAACTAAATTACAAAAAATGCGTAAAGTTGTTTTCAATTTCGGCTATTTCCAGCCTTCCCAAAGTTCAAAGTTGATAGGAGAATTTGATGTTCTTAAAGCGTCTTGTCGTAATTATTTTAGTATTGTTATGCGCCGGATTCGCGTTTGGTCAATCAAAATCGAAACCTTCGGATAAGTTTCGCCAATTGGAAGAGATCCTTCCGACGCCGAACGAGCAGCGAACCGCTTCAGGCGCGCCCGGAAATCGTTACTGGCAGCAGCGCGCCGACTACTCGATTGATGTCGAACTCGACGACGCCAACCAGCGCATCGCGGGTAAGGAAACCGTTACATATAAAAATCAATCGCCCGACACGCTCGATTACATCTGGCTGCAAATTGACCAGAATATCTACGCCAAAGATTCCGACACGCAACTGACTAGAACGATGTCGGATTTGAAGAACGTTACGCCGAGCCAGATTGAACAGCTTGCCGCGCGCGAATACGACGGACGAATAAATATTACAAACGTTTCGGACGCGGCTGGCAAACCTCTGAAATACACGATTGTTAAAACGATGATGCGGATTGACTTGCCAGCGCCGCTCGCGCCGAACGCGAGTTTTGTTTTTAACGTCGCTTGGAATTACGCGATTAACAATCAACGAATTTTCGGCGGGCGCGGCGGTTACGAATATTTTCCGGCTGATAAAAACTATATTTACGAAATCTCGCAGTGGTTTCCGCGAATGGCGGCTTACAACGACGTTTCCGGCTGGCAGCACAAACAATTTTTGGGAAGCGGCGAATTTACGCTGGAATTCGGCGATTACAACGTCAGAGTTACCGTCCCGAACGACCACGTAGTTTCCGGCACAGGCGTTTTGCAAAATCCCGCACAGGTTTTAACCGCCGCGCAGATTCAGCGTCTCAAGCAAGCCGAAACCGCAACCGAACCGTTGAAAATTATCACGCAGGCAGAAGCAGCCGCCAACGAATCAAGCACTCCGACAGGGAAAAAGACTTGGGTTTTCAAAGCAAACAATGTTCGGGATTTCGCGTTCGCATCGTCTAGAAAATTTATCTGGGACGCGCAAGGTCATAATGTCGAGGGCAATCGCGTGATGGCGATGTCGTTTTATCCGAAAGAGGGAAATCCGCTCTGGGAAAAATATTCGACTCAGGCGATTATACACACCTTGAACGTTTATTCGCGCTACTCATTTGCTTACCCGTATCCGGTCGCGCAGAGCATCAACGGTCCGGTCGGCGGTATGGAATACCCGATGATTTGCTTTAATGGTCCGCGCCCGCAAGCCGACGGAACTTATTCGGCGCAGACGAAATACAGCTTGATTTCCGTGGTTATTCACGAAGTCGGACACAATTATTTTCCGATGATTGTCAATTCCGACGAACGCCAATGGACTTGGATGGACGAAGGATTAAATTCATTTCTGCAATATCTGGCAGAGCAGGAATGTGAAAAAAATTATCCGTCGCGTCGCGGCGAGCCGCAAAATATCGCCGATTATATGGCGAGCGAAGACCAAGTGCCGATAATGACGAATTCCGAATCAATCTTACAGTTCGGTAACAACGCTTACGGTAAACCCGCAACTGCTTTGAATATCTTGCGCGAAACCGTTTTGGGACGCGAGCTTTTTGATTTCGCTTTTAAGACTTACGCGCAACGCTGGAAATTCAAACGCCCGATGCCGGCAGACTTTTTTCGCACAATGGAAGACGCTTCCGGCGTTGACCTCGATTGGTTCTGGCGCGGCTGGTTTTACACGACCGACCACACGGATATTGCAATCGAAAACGTGCGGCTTTTTCAATTAAGCACGCAGAATCCCGATGTCGAAAAAGAACTTCAGCGCCAGCGCGCAAACGCCGCGCCCGCTACCTTATCGCAACAACGAAATTTGCCGATTCCTAAACGAATTGATGAATATCCGTCGCTCAAAGATTTCTATAACGATTACGATAAATATAAAGTAACTGATCAGGAACGCGCCGAATATCAAACTTTTGTCGCCGGCTTGAGCGAGCGCGAAAAACAAATCTTAAACGCCGGATATTATTTTTATATCGTTGATTTGAAAAACATCGGCGGACTTGTAATGCCTGTGATTTTCCGCGTCGAATACGTTGACGGCACGACGGAAGAAATTCGTATTCCGGCAGAAATCTGGCGTTACAATAACTTCGACGTATCGAAAATGATTACTACGAAAAAAGAAGTCAAAGCCTTTGTTCTAGACCCGCATCTTGAAACGGCGGACACGGATTTGTCGAACAACTATTTTCCGCGCCGAACCATTCCGACGCGCTTTGAGATTTATAAAACCAATCAAACGACGCGAAGACAACCGTAAAACAGTATGAATTCTGCAAAACTGTTCCGAATATTTCTTTCGTTTATTTTGATTGCTGTCTGGGCGGGAAATGTTTTCTCGCTCGGTCTGCATAACTATCATACAATAATGACCCGAATGTATTACAACGACAAATAAAATCTCGTCGAGATAAGCGTAGTGTTATTGATTTATTATATCATTCGGGCTCTCGAAAAG
>JALYZF010000224.1 GCA_030948995.1 Acidobacteriota bacterium | reverse complement strand
TCTGCGGCGGCGGCATATTGCGCTGGTAAAATGTTTCCTGTTCCTTTTCCGTAAAAAGAAACGCCTCTTTGCACTGCACACATGAAATTTCTACGTCGGGCATCACTTTTTTCTCCTCTTTGGGTTGTGCGGCAAGTTTAACAGAAAAATAATAAATACCGCAACAATATCAAGAAGTCGGCGGTGTCATAATATTGTGCGGCTGAAATAATTGTTTTTTAATTTTAAAAAGCGTAATTTCAAGCGTGAAGACTGGCATAAAGGAGACAGAGTAAACAACAATAAACTCAAAATATGAAATTTATAGAAGGTAATTACACCAAACCACTATCCAGTCGTTGGTCGCGCCGCCTTTTAATTATTGTCGCTATCGCTTTAATTTTATTTTTCCCTTATAAAACTACGATAGTGCCTGAATGGAAAATCAGAGCAGTTGATAATCAGGGTAAACCTATTTCACACGCAAGATTTAGACAAGGTTGGGACAATTATTCTTATGATATTAGCGGCATGGAGTTTTTGGAAGGAGATGATAACGGTTACGTCATATTGCCGGAACGCTCATTTTACGCCCCGTTAATTTACCGCATTCCACGTTCGGCTTTAGCTTATTTGCTGCTGCTTGCACACGGCAGCGTCGGAAACAGAGCTTCGCTTAACTCGCTTACGGATAAATGTTCCAGCGAACATTTAAATTCCGAACAAATTAAATCTCTCCCTGAAGTCATCGTTATTGACTGTTCGGACAAGTGACAATTAGTCCTCGCAATCGTAAAGAAAAAAAACAAAGCATTACGCGCTTTGCAAAGCCTTGACGTGCGCTTTGACCGAGCCCCCGAGCGTCTCCAAATTATAGCCGCCTTCGAGACACGAAACTATGCGCCCGCCGCACGCTTCTGCCGCCCAATCTTTTACCGTGCGCGTCATTGAGACGAAATCTAAGTCTTCCAATTTTAATTGTCCGAGCGGGTCTGTGCGGTGCGCGTCGAAACCTGCAGAAATTATTATCAAATCCGGTTTGAAATCGCGTCGAATATCATTTATCGCACTTTCAAACATTCGCTTTTGCTGGTCGGCGGGCGTGAGAGCTTTAACGGGTGTATTCATTGTAAAACCTTTACCGCGCCCGAAGCCGGTTTCGCCGCGCGAGCCGCTGCCCGGATACCACGGGTATTGATGCATCGAATAGAAAAAAACCGTCGGGTCGTCAAAGAAAATTCCCTGCGTGCCGTTGCCGTGATGCACGTCCCAATCGACGATTGCCACGCGCTCGATTTCCTTGTATTTATTCTGCGCGTAACGCGCCGCAATGGCGACATTGTTGAAAAAACAAAATCCCATAGCATGTTCGGCGGTTGCGTGATGTCCGGGCGGGCGAACGGCGACAAAAGCATTGTCCGCCGCGCCCGTCATCACCGCATCAACCGCATTGCAAGCACCGCCCGCGCCGTAAACTGCTGCGTCAAATGAGTGCATCGAAACAATCGTGTCGGCGTCCAGCTGCACGACGCCGCTTTCAAACGCGCTTTCGACGCGCTTGAAATGTTCGGGCGTGTGCGCGGCTTGAATGATTCCCTTTGAAACCGGCGCGGCTTCGATTTCGTGCAGCGATTCCCAGAATTTTTGGTCGCTTTTCAAAGCGTTCATCACGACTTCATAACGCTTTGCCATTTCGGGATGACCAATTCCGGTATCGTGTTTTTGAAAAATCGGATGATGAATTAATGCCGTTTTCATAAGAGAAATTTACCATAGTAAGAATATAGCCACGAATTTACACGAATAAAATTTGTTTTTCTAATTCGTGTTATTTGTGTAAATTCGTGGCTAAAAATTACTTTGCAAACACTTGCGAAAAATCCGCGAACGATTTAAATTCGAGCGCGTTTCCCGAAGGGTCTAGAAAAAACATTGTCGCTTGCTCGCCGACTTCTCCTGCAAAACGAATCTTCGGCTCGATGATAAATTCGACGCCTTTGGATTTTAATTTTTCGGCTAACGATTTAAATTCGTCCATCGGCAAAACAACGCCGAAGTGCGGAACTGGAACGTGGTCGGCGTCAACTTCGTTTTTGTGTTTTACGCCAGCCGCTTCTGGCGCGAGATGCGCGACGATTTGATGCCCGAAAAGATTAAAATCTATCCAATCCTTCGAGCTTCTGCCTTCTTCGCAACCGAGAATTTCGCCGTAAAATGTGCGCGAAGTTTCCAAATCTTTAACCGGAAAAGCTAGGTGAAATAAGTTGTTCATAATTTCTAAATCAGCCGGTAAATCAAATTTTTATCAGCGTTCATTTGTGTTAATCTGTGGTTTCAAATTTCTTATGACCGAAAATATCGAAAAATTTATCAGCGAATTTGCGCGCAGCCTGCACGAAGACAATTTCGTAAAAATGACTTTGGGCAATTATCGCGGAAACGACGCGCATTTGCAAAAACTGCTTGTTCGGCTTGTCGAGACAAAACGCGGCAAGCGTCTGTTTTTTCTTTACCGGCAGGATACGCGCGACACGGCGAAGAATTTTGATTTTACGGAAGGCGTTGCAAAGACGAGAGAATTTTTGGGAAAAGATTTTTTCAGCGGTCATCTTTTCACCGTCGAAAACGATTTTCAACTCGACATCGGAAAAAAAGGAAAGTCGCGTCTTAACGTTGCAAAACCGACGTTTCAGGAAAAACCGCCGATTGACCATAACCGAGAGAAAAAAATTTTGGTGAGTCCAAACAGTTTTTATCTGAAAGCTCTCGGCATTACGACCGAGCGCGGCGAAATCCGCGACAAGCAGCACGACAAATGGAAACAGATTAATAAATTTGTCGAAACTCTCGGCAATCTTTTCGACAAATCGGATTTGAAAGAACGCACGAGTTTAAAGATTGTCGATATGGGTTCGGGCAAAGGTTATCTAACTTTTGCCGCTTACGATTATTTCAAAAACACACGCGGAATTGATGTCGAAATTACAGGCGTTGACTCAAAAGAAGAACTCGTCGCGATTGATAACGACATCGCACGCGCCAGCGAATTTGAAAACTTAAAATTCGTTCACGGCTGGATTGGCGATTACGATTTACAGGATGTAGATATTTTAATCGCGCTTCACGCTTGTAATACGGCAACCGACGACGCAATTTTCAAAGGCATTTGCGCTCGCGCCGATTTAATCGTCGTCGCGCCGTGCTGTCATCAGGAACTTCGCCCGCAGATAAAGGCGCCGGAAATGCTGCGCGACATTTTGCGGCACGGCATTATGCTCGAACGCGAAGCTGAAACTTTAACCGACGGTCTTCGAGCCTTGCTCTTGGAGCGAAGCGGTTATTCGGCGCGCATTTTTGAATTTATCGCAACCGAACACACGCCGAAAAACAATATGATTGTCGGAACGCGAACCGGGAAAAAAGTTAACGCCGAGAGTTTGAACGCGCAGATTCAGGCGATAAAAAGTTTCTACGGCATCGAGCATCAACGGCTGGAAAACCTTTTGACTTGATTTTTCATCTGAAAGACACTTATTATTACAAATTGCGCTTTCGGGCGCGATTTTTATCAAGGGGAGAATATATAAAACAATGAAACCAGAAATTCATCCGAATTACGAAGATATAAATGTTACGTGCGCGTGCGGAAATACTTTTAAGACGCGCTCGACGGGCAAAGATTTGAGTATTGAAATCTGCTCGGAATGTCATCCGTTTTTTACCGGAAAACAAAAGCTAGTCGATACTGCCGGACGAGTTGACCGCTTTAACAAGCGTTATGCGCGCTCATCGGCAGCCAATCAGGAAACAAAATAAACGTGGAAAAGTTGTTCGTTTTCCAACATTAGCCGATCAAAATCTAACGCCGACGCTACCCGCGCCGTTCGCTCCTGGTGTAGAATCTTTACGCCTGACACACAAGCGAAAGGTGAAAAAAGCTCGGCGTTAATCTTTTATAAATAATAATCGGAAAACGATGGAAAAACTTCTCGACGTAGATTGGCATTCAATGTTCGTTCCGACCGAATCTCTAATTGAGATTTTCATACGCGGGACGATTATGTATCTCGGAATGTTCGCCCTTTTGCGAATTTTTCGCCGCCAAGCCGGAGCTGTTGGAATTGCCGATTTACTCGTCATCGTCGTCATTGCCGACGCCGCGCAAAACGGAATGGCGGGCGATTCAAAATCAATTACCGAAGCGCTTTTGCTGATTATAACAATCGTTCTTTGGAATTATTTTCTCGATTTTCTCGGCGATAGGTTTGATTTCTTCAACCGCATTTTAGTGTCGCAGGCAATAATGCTCGTCAAAGACGGCAAACTTATGCGCGCGAATATGCATAAGGAAATGATTAGCTACGACGAATTGATAAGCCAGCTTCGACAACAAGGCGTCGAAAAAGTTGATGAAGTCAAACAATGTTGTCTTGAAAGCAACGGACATTTCAGTGTTATCAGAAAGGAACAATCAGGTGAACAACAGCAAAACAACGCCGGCAATCAAAGTTCCGGGCATTAAATTTATGAAAAACAAACATCGAAAAATTACTTTTTTAAATATGTTTTTGTCAGTCCAGCGCGACATCATCGTCGGCGGGCAAGCCGTAATGGAAGGCGTGATGATGCGAACGCCATCGGCATATGCTATTGCGGTTCGCAAAAAGGACGGCTCGATTGTTCACACATCGGAAGTTTTGCCGAAATGGAGTGATAAATATAAATGGCTCGACTTGCCGGTTCTTCGCGGCGGCGCAACTTTAATTCAATCGATGGCGCTCGGCGTCAAAGCCTTAAATTTTTCGGCAAGCGTCGCGCACGAAGATTTGGAAGCTGAAGAAGCGCTCGTAAAAGCCAAAGAATTACAGACCCAAACTGTTTTAGCCGACGGCACGACGGACGAAAATTTTCTAAAAGCGCCCGCGAAAATAACGATGCCGGAAAAATCCAACGTGAGAAAACCCGTGCAAGCGGCGGGCGCGGTCGGCTCGATTGTTTTCGCTTTGTTTTTTAATGTTCTGCTGTTTATCGTCGCGCCGCTCGTTTTGACGAATGTTTTGTTTATGGCTTTAGGCTGGGCGCAGCAACCGTTGATTGCGGCGGACGCTTCCTTTTTGCAAATGATTCGCGCATACGTCTGGGAAATCAAACCGGATTCGTGGATTGCATTTAATTTAATCGACGGGTTAGTGCGAATGTTCTTTTTTGTCGTGATGATTTTTACGATGTCTTATCTAAAAGATATTCGCCGCGTTTTCGAGTTTCACGGCGCAGAACACAAAACGGTTTTCGCTTGGGAAAAAGGCTTAGACTTAACGCCCGACAACGCAAAAACTCAACGCCGCCAACATCCGCGCTGCGGCACATCGTTTTTAATGGTCGTGATGCTCGTCGCCATTGTTTTGTTCTCAGTCATCAAATTCGACGCACTGTGGCTAAACCTGCTTGTTCGCATTATTTTAATGCCGCTTGTTGCCGGACTTTCGTATGAAATTATTCGTTACGCGGCGAAAAAAGAGTCGAGCGCAATTTTCAAAATAATGACGATTCCCGGTCTTTGGCTGCAAAATATTACAACGCAAGAGCCGGACAATTTGCAACTCGAAGTCGCTATAGCCGCGCTGAAGGAATCGCTGAAATTAGAGCCGGAAGAAGTCGAAAACGCGCCGGTTTTTGAAAGAGAATTGGAAGTCGTTGTTTGATTTCAATTTACTGACGACCGACTGCCAATTGCTGAAAACTATTTTATGTTAGAAAAACTTGCACAAATCGAAAAAAATTACGATGAGCTGACAGCGCAAATCTCTTCGCCCGAATTGATGAACGATATGTCGAGCTACGCCAAGACGATGAAACAGCATCGGACTTTGGGCGAGATTGTCGAAAAATATCACGAAGTAAAACGCACTACCGAAGAGCTTGAAGGCGCGCGTGAATTATTGGATGCCGCCGGAGACGACGAAGAAATGCGCGAGATGGCGCAGATGGAAATTGTCGAACTTGAAGAGCGTCTGACGAAAACAGAAGAAGAGTTGAAAGTTTTACTGCTGCCGAAAGACCCGAATGACGAGAAAAACGTGATTTTAGAAATTCGAGCCGGAACAGGCGGCGACGAAGCGACACTTTTCGCAGGCGAGATTTTGCGAATGTATGCCCGATATGCCGAGCGGCAGGGCTGGAAATTTGAGATTCTGGAGATGACCGACACCGGCGTCGGCGGAATGAAGGACGCCACCGTTGTTATCGAAGGCGATAAGGTTTATTCAAAGATGCGTTTTGAGTCGGGTGTTCACCGCGTTCAGCGCGTGCCGCAAACCGAAACTGCCGGACGTATTCACACTTCGGCGATTACAGTTGCTGTTCTTCCCGAGGCGGAAGAAGTTGACGTGCAGATAAATCAAAACGATTTGCGAATCGATACCTTTTGCTCGTCCGGTCCCGGCGGTCAATCTGTCAATACGACATATTCAGCCGTCCGCTTGACGCATCTTCCGACAGGCGTCGTTGTTTCGATGCAGGACGAAAAATCGCAGATTAAAAACCGCGAAAAAGCGATGCGCGTTCTGCGGGCGCGCCTGCAGGAACTCGAAGAACAAAAGGTTCACGACGCGCAGGCGAGCGAGCGCAAATCAATGGTCGGCAGCGGCGACCGCTCGGAAAAAATCCGCACTTATAATTTCAAGGAAAACCGCGTTACAGACCATCGTATCGGCTTGACCGTTCACCAATTGGATTTGGTTATGCAAGGCGCGATTGATGAATTTATCGACGCGCTCGTTACGCATTTTCAAACCGAAAAATTGAAAGCCGAAATGGTTACGGCTTAAAGAGTTTAGCGAGTTGACTGAGTTGACCGAGTTAAAAAATTTTCGCTTATCCATGAACTCGCCGAACTCGTTAAACTCAGCTAACTCGCTAAACTCGAAAAATGCCCATTACACGCCTTTATCTTGTTCGACACGGACAGTCTGCCGGAAATGCCGAAGGGCGTTTTGGCGGGCATAGCGCGACGCCGCTTTCCGAATTGGGCAAACAGCAAGCTGAAATTACCGCCAAAGCGCTTGCCAAAGAACGTATCAAAGCGATTTACTCGTCCGATTTGCCGCGCGCCGTCCAAACCGCCGAGCCGCTCGCGCAGATTTTGAATTTGCCTGTCAATGCAACCGCCGCTTTCCGTGAGAGAAAAGTCGGCGTTCTCGAAGGCAAAACTTTCGATGAATCAAAAACAGAGCATCCGAAAGATTATTACGCGCTCGTCAACCGAAACGTTCATCACGTTATAACCGAAGGCGAAAGTTATCGCCAGCTTTTGCGCCGCGCAACCGGCGCTTTGCACGAAGTTCTGCGCGCGCATCCGGGCGAAGGCGTCGTGATTTTTTCGCACACAGGCGCAATTTGTTTTTTAACGCTTTATCTTCTCGGCGCAATTGATCGGCGGACAAAAACGACGCCTTGGCTCGTTACTTCAAACTGCGGCATCAACCGTTTTGAGATTCGCGGGCGTCGCAACATTCGCCTGCTGGCGGCAAACGACACGCGCCATCTCGTAAAAATTACGGGAAACGATTCTTTCGGCGCGCTCTAAATTTCCCTTAAATAAAAAGGGCTGGGTAAAAGCCCCAGCCCTGAATTTCGATTCTAAAAATTAATTAGAATGAATAACGCAGACCAAACTGCATCGCGCGCGGCGAACCTTGGATACCGTTAAAGATTTTACCAAAGTCGGGAGCTGCCGTGCCAAGTTCGGGGTCTATCGGCAAACCATATGATGAACGAGTCTGATTACCCGCGTCTAAGTATTGAAAGTTTTGAACATTGAATACTTCCCAACGGAATTGGAGTTTATGGTTTTCATTCCAAGGCATTTGGAAAGACTTGGAAAGTCCCAAATCTAATGTTGAATATCCGGGCAGCCGGAAATTGTTACGCTCGCCGGTTTCGCCCGGACGCGCATTGCGGAAAGAGTTAAAAGCCTTTTGCGGATCCGCAAATATATTTTGGGTTGAGCGAACCGCGCCGACATCAATCGGGGCAATCTGCGTTCCGTTTGATTGAGCGTTCCAGTTAGTCGCCCATTGTTCCGCATCAAAAGGCGATGACAGCGGCAGTCCGGTATTAAACCGATAAACGCCCGAAAGCTGCCAGCCGCCTAAGAAAGCATCGACAACTTTATTCATATTGCTAAAATAGGCGCGCTTTCTGCCAAACGGAATTTGTAAAATAAAGTTTGCGTTGACGACGTGCCTCGCGTCAAAATCAGACGCCGCATAGTTATCTTGCGGTCTAAGCGGATTCAAAATAAACTGCGAACCGTAAGAGCCACCCGTCTGCAAACCGGAAGCATTATCCTTTGATTTTGAAAAAGTGTAGTTAATATCATACGACAAGGTTTCTCCCAATCTTTGCCGCAGAGAAAATATCAAGCCGTTGTAGTCCGATTTAGCAACCGTTCCAAAAGCGGAAAACGCGGCATACTGCGGATGGAAGAAGGCATTTCGGAAAATACCAACGTCGTCAATTATCGATTGAACGAATGTCCAGTCGAGAATGTTTAACCCGCCGCCGACGGGACCGGGCAGATTTTCCCTTGCCACTAAACGATAAATACGCTGCGTCGAATTCAATGTAACGCCATTAACTACTCTGGTGTAATTAGGAAATAGATTTTGGAAATAAGGAATTATCGGAACCTTATCAATAGGCGTATTCGCCGCTCGCAGATCGTGCAGCATTCCGGCGGCAGTATACCAATCCATACCTGATTTCGGATCGACCAAGTCATTAAGAGCCATAACGTCGCGCGTGGCAAAAAGATGGCGCGCGGCGCGACCCACATACGAGGCTTCAAAATACATTCCTTTCGGAAGCTGGCGACCATACGAAACATTCCAAATGTAATGCGTCGGCGATTGTATCGTCGCATCCAGCGAAGTTTCTATGCGCTGAGATTCATCCGCCGGAGTGGTAAAACGCTGTGCCGGCGCGGGAATTCCCGGCAGGCTGCGAACATTCTGTCCAAAGCCGGTAAAACGCGGCGCCAAATTGGTTGTTACATTATAGGTATTAGCCGAGATAGTGTTTGAAGAGGTAAAGCCGATTGTCGACAAATTACTAAAGGAAACAGCCAACTGCTGCCCGAAATAATCATTTACAATCCTGAACCCGCCGCGAACCGTTGATTTCCCTTCGCCGCCGAAGAGAGTTTTCAAAAATCCGCCTTTATAGCTCGGCGACCATGCAAAGGCTAGGCTGGGTTGAAGATTATTCCAATCCATACTGTAAAAGCCCGGAGCTTTGTGGGCAGGTCCGCCCAATTTGAAATTGATAATTTCATTGTCAGGGACGCCTGCCGCCGCGCCAGCTACGCGCCGTTCAAAGACATCGCCTAATCTCTGGTCAGGAACTATTTCATAGCCGTTCTTTTCATAAACCGGACGGCTTAATCCATATCGCAAGCCTAAAGTTAAAGTCAGGCTGCGGTAGGGTTTCCAGACATCCTGCCCGTAAACGTCGTATTCTTCAGTGGCAAAGTTTCTAACGGTCGGAGTTCCCGCCGGCAAAACCTTGCCGTCAAGGTCAAAAGTAAAGTTTCCGCTGTATTGCGAAAAACGACCGATTAAAGCCGTTGCCGCAGCTTGAACTATCGAACTCTGTCCCGCGCCGATGGTATATCCGGCAGCTGTAAATTGTTGATTAATAACAGCACCGGATTGGTCATAAAAAGAAGGGTTAGTAACCGCGTTGTCAAAAGCGTTGGCGAAATCCTGTCGCTTGTTGCGGATAATTCGCACATTACCGCCCAATTTAATTGAATGATTTCCCTTTATCCAGGTAAAGTCATCTGTAATATTCTGGGTCGGAGTTACACGGCTCAATGTTCTTTGAAAGGCTAAGGGTTGAAACACAAAACGGAAATTAACCTGATTACTGGCTGAATCGCCGCCTTGCGTGAAGGCTTGGCGGGTGAACCCGTAACGGAAGTTATTGACCATATTGGTGTTGATTGTCCAGTTATGACCGACGACAAATCCGTAGGGGTGTTCCCAGAGTGCTGTCGCCGGCGTATCGGGGAAAAAAGAAGTTTGTCGATTGAGGTCGTTCTGGTAATTGCCGCGCAGGAAAAGAGATTGACTGTTATTTATGTTGTAGTCAAAGCGGACAATATGGGTGTTTTCGTCGTTACTCGTCGGAGCGTTAAAACGAAATCCGCCGGTATTAATCCCGTCGCCGACAGTGGTGTCATTCGCCGGATAACGCCGCGCCGCATCAGCAAGAGCGGCGACTGCCGCCGGATTGATTCCCGCTTGCGGGAAAATTGAGTTCAAGGTATTTATATCCAAAGTCAACAATCCGGTAGTCCCGTTCGGGGCTGTTCCTCTAAACTTTATTTGTCCCTGTCCTAAATGTGCTAAAGGAACAAGTCGCACGACCGGAGTATCTTGCTTTTCTCTTTGTCCTTCATACGAATAAAAGAAAAAGAGTTTATCTTTTTTGATTGGACCGCCAATCGCGCCGCCGAAAACTTTCCGGGCTAAACTCGGTCGCGCGACTCCGGCTAAATTGTTAAAGAAATTGTTCGCCGAAAAATGCGTCGGACGATAGAAATAAAATGCCGAACCGTGAAAATGATTGGTTCCGCCTTTGGTAACAAGGTTAATCTGCGCTCCCGATGAGCGTCCTTGATCCGCGTTAGCGTTAGTGGTCGTAATGCGAAACTCTTCAACCGCTTCGGTCGTGAGTCTCAAAACAGTGTTCTGAGTAGTCTGGAACTGAGTGGTTCGCCCGCCTGTCTGCTGGTCGTTAATATCAACTCCGTCCAAAGTAACGTTAGCCTGGTCGCTTCTGCCGCCGGCTACATATCCTTCTCTGGTAACGCCAGGCTGCAAGGTCATCAAATCCGTAACCCTTCTCAAATTTGTCGGAAGTTCGATTATTTGTCTGGGAACGAAGTTATTACCGAGCGAGGCATCCTGCGTATTGATAATCGATTCTATTGAAGATGCGTTTACATCAACAATGGCTGTAACGTTACCAGCTTGGAGCGTAACGTCCTGCGTATTAGTATTATCGACAAGCGCGTCGATTTCTCTGACAATTGAAGTTTTGAAGTTGCCAGCCGTAATTTCAATAGTATATTTTCCCGGCGGAATCGTTGGAAAAGTATAATTTCCGTCGTCGCTGGTGGTGGTGGTGCGGGTAAAACCCGTAGCCGGATTGGTCAGCTTTACGGTTGCGCCCGGAATTGCCGCGCCTTGCTGGTCTTTAACCGCTCCTCTAATGTTGGACGTTCCAGATTGTGCATATATGCTTCCTACTAAAAGAGTAGAAATAAGCATTACAAAAAAGGTCAAAAATATCTTTGACTGCAAAGTTTTAAAACTCATAGTTCCTCCAAATTTTAGTGTCGTTATGAAAGTAAAGATTCCTTGTAATGGCGAATTCAAAAATTCCACGCACGTTACGTTCCATTTCGGTAAAGATTCAATTTTCCTTTTTATTTGCGGGAAACCGCTTACAAAATTAGTGTAAATGCTCATTTAAAATCCGACAGGCAGGTAATAAATCCAAATTTTTGGAAAAATCTGGCAAGAATAATTTTAAATACTTAGAAGTTACGCAGTTGAATATATACTCGGTAAAAATGAAGAACGACGCACAGAGTAAGGGTACAAAAACATCTTTACTCTGTGCGTCGTTCTTCAACCGCGTAAATTGCTTTCGCGGCGGTTGCGCCCATTCCGGTTGCGCCGCTAATTGTCGGCGCGACCGGATTTGCCACATCGCCGATGGCAAAAACGTCTTTAACGCTAGTCTGGCAAAGGCTGTTGATTTTTATAAAACCTTCATCATCCAAATCGATTTTCCCGTGAAAAATTTCTGTATTCGGCTCAATGCCGATGCGGATTAAAAGCGCATTGATTAACAGTTTGAATGTCTTTTTCGTTTGCGAATTTTCCAGTTCAATCGCTTCTAATTTTTCGCTGCCGCTAAGTTTTCGCACAACACTTTCGGTCAAAATTTCAATCTTCGGATGCTTCAAAACTTGTTCGACAAATTCGGCGCGTGCGCTAAAATTTTTGCCGCGATGAATCAGCCAAACTTTTGCCGCCGCGTCAGCCAGAATCAAAGCGTTTTCCAGCGCCGCGTCGCCGCCGCCGACGATTGCCGCGCGTTTATTTTTAATCGAATTCCGGTCGCGTTTGCCCGATTCGATAATACCTTTGTTTTTGAATTCTTCTTCGCCTTCGACATTGAGTTTTCTGCGCCTGATTCCCGTTGCAATAATCAAAGCCTTAGTGGTAAAATTTTCGCCCGTTTCGAGTGAAACTATTTTTTTCTTAAAATCAATTTCGCGGATTTCGCTTGATAATTTCAAAGTGAATTTTCTTTTTTCAATTTGTCTGACAAAACGGTCGCGCATCTCACGCCCGTTTTTTGCCTCGACTCCCAAATGATTTTTGATTGGGTTGTGCGTCCAGAGAAGCTGTCCGCCAAGTTCCGCGTTTGATTCGACAAGCAGAGCCGTCAACTTCAAATCATCGCACCAGAGCGCGGCAGACAATCCGGCTGCGCCGCCGCCGATTATTATCACGTCGAAATCTTTTTTTTGCTGTAAATTATTCATCAAAATTCGGTTTTTGTTAGAACGGAAAACTCTTTTGTAAAGAAAAATTTACCATTTTTTGTCAATAAATTATTCCGTTTTTTGTCACTTGGCGGTTTTATTATCGAAAAATCTAAAGCCGAGAAAGACTTTAAAGTCATATTTTACGCTTGTCTTAGCCTTTTATCCGACATTTTATCTGTTTTTATTTTTGGCATCTGTCTTGCTTTCCTTCTTATGTTGGACGCCAAGTTCATCTTCTTCCGGTTTAAGAAAATATTCGACTTTATAAAAGAGCTTCTAAATTTTTTTACAATA
Organism: Acidobacteriota bacterium; assembly: GCA_030948995.1. Taxonomy (GTDB): domain Bacteria; phylum Acidobacteriota; class Blastocatellia; order Pyrinomonadales; family Pyrinomonadaceae. The sequence goes on along the minus strand of JALYZF010000224.1, from coordinate 2,129 downwards.
TATGAAATTAGATTTTGACACGAATTTGCCCGCTCTGACTTCCACCGCTTTTACTTCTACAGACGAAACAAACGAAGTTTCACAAAAACTTCAAGCAGGCGTTAAAGCCGCGCAGGAAGGCAATCGCGCCGAAGCCAAAACGCTGCTCCTGCAAGTTACCGAAATCGAGCCGGAAAACGAAAACGCTTGGCTGTGGCTGGCTTCAATCAGCGAATACCCGGAAGAACTGCTCGTTTTCCTGAATCATGTTTTAAGCATCAATCCCGCTAATGAACGCGCTTTGCAATGGGCGCAAGCGACCAATTCACTGCTTTCAAAAACATTTGTCGAGCGCGGAACGGGCGCGGCGCGCGATAATCAAAAATCCTTTGCCAAACAATGTTTCCTGCAGGCGACCGTTTACGAAAACGAAAATGAAACGGCTTGGCTGCGGCTGGCATCGCTTTCCGATTCGGTCGAAGAAAAAACCGCTTATCTGAATAAAATCTTGTCTTTTGATCCTGAAAGCGAAGCGGCGATTGCCGCGATTGATTTGGTCAAAAAGCAGGCGGCGCAGGCGCTTCTGCCACAGGCGATTGCCGAAGCGTTTGCCGGAGAAGGCGAAACGGCACTGGAGACTTTGGAAAAAATTCTCGCACAAGCACCGGAAATGGAAGAAGGCTGGCTGCTGAAATCTTATCTGGTTGCGACTGTAAGCGAAAAAATCGCTTGTTTCGACAAAGTTTTGGCAATTAATTTCGACAATGAAATGGCGCGGGCAAATGATAATTTTCTGCGCCTGCTGACGGCAAAACTAACCGAGCCGCAAATGCCCGTCGGAGAATTTGAAGCCGCCGAGCAAATTTACAAAGTCTCCGCTTATGAAGAAACCGTCAATAAAGCAGCCGACGAAAAATATGCTGTTGCCGAAAATTTCGGCGAAAACAAAGCGCAAGGTTTTACCGAGCTAGAAGACCAAGAACATCTTCTCGGAGAAACTTATTTTGCCGAAATAATTCCCGAAGACGGCGACTCAATGCAAAAATTGAGTTCGTATGAAAATTTAAACCAGGCGGCTGAAACCAGTTTTGAGCCGGAAACAGAACTTAATTTTCAATCGGAAGAAGAATCGAGCGCAAATTCTTTGAAAGACGGTCAACAGTCGGAAGTCGAACAAGCGTTAGCTGATTCGGCGAAAGAAGAAGTTTCGGGAGATTTTGATATGCCAAATCAAAGCGTTACCCAACACGATGTCGAAATGAATTATGCCAATCGGGCGGAAGATTTTGATAAATCTTTTGGCGAAGATGAAGAAATTTTTGATATGCCCGAATTGCCAGCGGCAACGCCTGACGAAGTTGTTTTAGAAGAGTTGAAAACATCTGACGACCATTTTGAAAATAACCGGAGTTCTTCGGTTGAAGCCGTTTTACCTTCGTATTATGAAATGGACGAAGAAGTTTTATCTTTAAGTTCGGCAACTGAAAACAATTCCCCGTATAATTTGGACGAAAGCGAAGCGCCGGCGACCGAATTGCTTGATTCAATCGAAGAACCGGTCAATAATTTTCCGACGAGCGATTTGCCGGAAACGTTTTCCTGTCCATTTTGCAACGTCGAAAACGAGCCGCAGACATTTGCCTGCATGTCGTGTCAGGCGATGCTTTCGCTTTCGGATTTGGAAATGCTTCTCGCTCACGCCGAAGGCGACAACGAAATTGTCCGCCAAGCGGTCGAACAGATGGAAGCCGAAAAAAACACGCGCGAGTTTAGCGGCGAGGAATTGAAATTTCTCGGCATCGGTTTAATCAATCTCAAAAAATTGCGCGAAGGATTTGTCTGTTTGCAACAAGCCGCCGAGATTGCTCCGACGGATGTTCTTTTAAGCTCGCAAACAAATGCGCTGGCAAATCGCTTGTCTGAAATCGAAGGGAAAGACGACACTCAGAGCGCAGCGCCGAAAAATAAAACGATTCTGGTCGTTGACGACAGCGCGACCGTTAGAAAGCTGATTTCCGGCAAACTCGAAAAATGCGGACACGAAGTTTTCTGCGCGATTGACGGAATTGACGCGCTGGAGAAAATTGCCGAAATAATGCCGGATTTGATTCTGCTCGATATTAATATGCCGCGAATGGACGGCTATGAAG
>JALYZF010000223.1 GCA_030948995.1 Acidobacteriota bacterium | reverse complement strand
TGACAGGACTGCACCGTTCATCTGCATTTTACGTAGCGCGATTTCTTTGTCAATCGTGAAACGAGAGCCGACGCAATCGGTTAAAATGTGAACTTCATAGCCTTCGCCCAATAAATCGTGCGCGGTTTGATTGACGCAGATGTGTGTTTCAAGCCCACAGAGAACGATTTGACTTGCGCCGGTAAATCGCAGCTTTTCCATAAAAGCGCTTGCGCCGCACGAGCTAAACGCGGATTTTTCGATAAACTCGAATTCCGGCGGCAAACTGAACAAAATTTCTTCCGCCGTTCTACCTAAACCCTTCGGATATTGCTCGGTAATGATAATCGGCAAATTCAAGATTTGGAATCCGCGCACGGCGATTGAAACGCGCGCGGCAATCTGCGCGAAATCGTTTATCGGCGAGCGAAACGCTTCCTGCAAGTCAACGACTGCAAGAGCGGTTTTTTCTTTATCCAAAATTTTCGGATGCGCCATTTTATTAAATTTTATTTCGGTCAGTTGGTTTGCGACAATTCGCTGAAATTTATTTCGGTCGACGGTCGCGTATCGGCTTTTAGCACGCGCTCGATATATTTTAAGGTCAACCGATTGGTTTCTTCATCATTGGCGGCAACGCAATCGCCCGGCACGACCAATTTATAATCGCGCAAATAAGCGTCGTTTGCCGTAAACAATACGCAGATGTCGGTTGCGACTCCGGTTAAAATTAAAGTTTTAGATTGAAGATGTTCGAGCAGAATTTCCAGCGTCGTCGAATAAAAACCCGAATGTTTCGGTTTTAAGACAAAATAATCGTCTTCGTCGGGCGCGAGCCGTTCGGCAATCTTAGAGCCGCGCACGTTTTTATCGAGCGAGTGCGCCAGCAGTTTTTTAAAATCCGATTGCCATTTGCCGTAATTGTCATTGACATAAATGACGGGAATTTCAGCTTGCTTGGCTTTTTGTTTGAGCGCGGCGAGTTTTTCGGACATCGGCAAAGCGTTTTTAAATAATTTTTCGCCGTCTTCAAATTCGTAATCGCCGATAACGTCAATTAAAACGAGCGCGACGTTTGATTTATCCGGCGCGTTTCCGTGCAGGTCTTCACTTTGAGGCATTTTCTTGTTTTTTTATTTCCTTTCTTTTTTTAGCCATCTCCTTTTCGCGCTTTAACTGCCGAAAGAAAAAGAAAACAGCCGCAGCGCAGATGACTAAAATCAAAATCATCATCGCGCCGATAAAATATGCTTCAGCAATCGAAAAATCAGGCATAACAAGTAAGTTTAACCGAAGGGGAAAATAAGGTAAAGACGGGCAAAATGGATTGTCAAAGTTTTGAGAACAAATGAATCGGTTTCGTGAAAAATATAATGAATCAACTCGGCGCTTGGTCGGTGGGAAAAGAATTTTCTTGCCGTTCGACGTCTGCCAAAAGTCTTTCCTTATAACTTTCGGGCAGCGAGCGGACTTTTTTGTTTTGATCGGTAACGACGTGCAGAGTTTCGCCCTCCGCTAGAAGAGTTTGGTCAGAAGAGCGAAAAATTTCATAAATAAACCGAAGCGAGCGGCTGCGGATGTCGGCGACATTGGTGCGGACGGTTATGAGGTCTTCATAATGAGCGGGCGATTTATAACGGCAGTAAACTTCGGCGACGACCATCAGCGCGTTTTCCTTTTCTTCCATTTCGAGATAGGAAAAACCGCGCGCGCGACAAAATTCGCTTCGTCCGAGTTCAAACCAAACCAGATAGTTTGAATGATGGACAATGCCCATCTTGTCGGTTTCGGCATAGCGGACGCGGATTTCTGTTTCGTGCCAATCGCTCATTAATAGTGATGAGTGGTGAGTGATAAGTGGTGAGCTAAGGGAAATTTCTTTCACTAACCTTTTACCACTTACTACTCACTACTAAAAGTTCTGGGAGACAGGGATTCGAACCCCGATAGGCAGATCCAGAGACTGCAGTCCTACCATTAGACGATCTCCCAATAGTTTATAATTTAGAAGCGCGTCGGCTGCATTGTCAAATGCTTTATCTGTTTATCTACTTGCTTGAAAATTAATTGACGGGCAAAATAAGAGTTTATGCCCGCAGCCGAAAAAGACATTGTAAACAATCGCCACGCTTTTTTTGAATATTATATTCTTGATAAATTCGAGGTGGGAATCGCGCTGCGTGGAACGGAAGTAAAAAGCCTGATGGCTGGACGAATCCAATTGAAAGAATCTTACGTTGCGGTCAAAGACAATGAAGTCTGGCTATTTAACGCGCATATTTCGCAGTATTCGCACGGCAATATCAACAACCACGAACCGCTCCGAACGAGAAAACTTCTGCTGCACAGAAAGGAAATTTTGAAATTGGAAAAGGAAACGACGCAGAAGGGAATGACGCTGGTCGTAACGCGCGTTTATTGGAAAAATGGGCGTATCAAATTTGAAATCGGCGTGGCGAAAGGTAAAAAACTTTACGACAAGCGCGAAACAGAGACAAAGCGGACGGTCGAGCGGGAAACGCGCGCGCAGTTGAAAGAAAATCAGAGATAAGCTATAGATAATACAAGGGTTTTGCGGGAGAATAAAAATCAAAATCAGAGGTAAATGAATGAAGGCTCAGGCGATAACGGATAATTTTCTAGATGCTAATGTCGATGCATTGGCAGTTGCCGTATTTAAAAACGAAAAAACGACGGGCGGAGTTTTGCAGGAATTGGATAAATTGACGGGCGGACTCGCCGCTTCGATTGTCAAAAGCGAAGAATTCAAAGGTGAGGCTGGGGAGACTTTGCTTTTAAGGTTCGCGCAAAAAGGCAAAAACAAAGCGGGCAGTGTTCTGCTCATCGGCGTCGGCGACCGAGGCGATTACAAAACGGCGGGTGTTGCAAAGGTAGCGGGAACGGCGACGCGCTATTTGCGAAAATGTAATGCAAAAAGTTTTGCGCTGATGCCGCGTTGCGACGACGCGGATGCTTCCGAAGTTGCCGCCTGCGCGATGCAGGGCGTTGTAACCAGCCAGTTTGAACTCGACAAATATAAAACGCAGGAGAAAAACGACAAATCAATCGACAATTTTGTTTTGTATATCGAAGGCGCAAAGTCAAGCGAGGTGAAAGACGGTTTGCAGCGCGGCGAAATCATTGGCGATTCGATGAACTTTACGCGCGACCTTGCAAACGAGCCGCCGAATATTCTGCACCCGACCGAGATGGCAAACCGCGCGCAGAAAATGGCGAAAGACGTTGGTTTGAAATGTGAAATTCTCGACCGGAAACAGATGGAAAAGCTCGGAATGGGTTCGCTCATCAGTGTTACTTTAGGTTCGGAACAACCGCCGAAATTAATTGTTTTAAGATACGAGCCGAAAAAATCTACGGGCAAAAAAGGCGAATTGCTGGCGCTCGTCGGCAAAGGCATCACGTTTGACACGGGCGGAATTTCCATTAAACCCGCCGAAGGAATGGAAGCGATGAAATACGATATGTCGGGCGGCGCAACCGTCATCGGCACAATGCGCGCCATCGGTTTACTAAAGCCGTCTGTTCCGGTTATCGGCGTCGTTGCAGCGGTTGAAAATATGCCGGGCGGAAAGGCGACGAGACCGAGCGATATTGTAACGGCGATGACCGGCAAAACCGTCGAAATTTTGAACACGGACGCCGAAGGTCGTCTTGTTTTGGCTGACGCCGTCGCTTACGCCGAAGCACAGGGCGCGACGAAAATTATCGATATGGCAACTTTAACGGGCGCAGTTATTATTGCGCTCGGCGATTTAAATACCGCCGTTTTAGGCAACGACCAAGAATTAGTTGACGAAATTATCGCCTGCGGACGAGAAGCGGGCGAAAATTTCTGGCAACTGCCGATTGGAAAGGAATACAGCAAGGGCATTAAATCTGATATTGCCGACATTAAAAACATCGGACCGGCGCGAAAGGCTGGCACGATTATCGGCGCGGTTTTTATACAGGAATTTGTCGATAAAGCAAAATGGGCGCATCTGGATATTGCCGGAACTGCTTGGGCTGACGGCGAAAAACCGCACCAGTCAAAAGGTCCGACGGCGGTTGCCGTTCGCACGCTTTTAAAATTGGTTGAAAAATCACAGTAATAGAAAAGTAGGTTTTATTTTTTTTCAATATTTTGTTGCCAATTTCAACTTAATAGTGTATTCTTCTGCATATTTTCTGAAAATTGTAGGATAGTCAACTCAAAAATGGTTGAAAGACTGTTTGATGAATCTTACTTTTGGTTTCTATTTCTTCTACTTTTGGACAACACAATTTAATAAGGTCGCTCAGAATAAAACGCAATTCAGAGTAGGAGTATTGTCTCAAGGCTTGGTAGTTCAGGTGAACCTTGCGTCTCAGTGTTGATTTTGTCTTCCACTATCATTTTGAAGTCGGAACTCCCGACAGGAGAAAAAAATGTATAAAACAAAAATGCAGGTCTTGTTTGTTGCGATGTTTATTTTTGCTGGTTCGGCTTTTGCTCAACAGTCTGAAATTGAGCAGCTTTTTAAGCCGGATGACCCAACGCTTATTGTGCTGGACAATATACCTAATTCTGTTTCAACGACGATTGATGGGCAGGATATGACTTTTACCGTCGTGAATAATCCCGACGGCTCAATTTCGATAACCGATGCACAAGGACTTCAGTTCCAAGTTACGCTTACCGGAACGGGGAAAATCGCACAGCAGATAATGCCGAATGGCGACGTAATGTCGATGGATTACAAAGTTCTTAATGGCACGTCTCAACTTTTAGGAATGCACTTAAGCGGCACCAACTACACGACCGATAACCTTATGTTGCCTTCGGTCGCAAACGGTCCATTTCCAAGAGGTGGCGGTGGCAGTGCGTGTAGTGCTGCGC